>JAFSXS010000060.1 GCA_017443945.1 Synergistaceae bacterium | reverse complement strand
GTCTCTCACTCTAAAGAATTGCAGGATAAATTATTGTCAGAAAATTTGAGTCCTGACACGTCATGCGCAGTAATCGAGAACGGCACAACTTCACGAGAAAGAATTATACGCACGAAATTAAATAATTTGCACGAGTCAATTACCGCAAATAAAATAAATCCTCCTGCAATAATAATAATAGGCGATACAGCAGAGTTAAATTACAGCTGGCGTGAAAATTTGCCCCTTCATGACAAAAAAATTATTATCACAAGACCGGCGGGACGTTCTGAAAGTTTAGCGGCTCTATTGCGTGACTCAGGTGCTGAAGTCGTGTTAATGCCATCGATAAAGACTCAAATAATCAGCGGTTCACTTACGGGAAAAAATTTATCCGGCTATGATTATGTAGGCTTCACGAGTGTTACGGGCGTTGAGGCATTCTTTAAACTTTTGAGCGAGTCAAATCGTGATATAAGGGAAATCGGCACAGCGAAAATTGCTGCTATCGGTCAAGCAACGGCGGATTCTTTGAGGTCTCACGGTCTGCGAGTCGATTTTGTACCGGAAATTTATGATTGCAGACATTTAGCAGAAGGACTCGCGGGAAAAATTTTAATGCTGCGTGCGTTAAATGGGTCGCCGGAAATTGCAGAAATATTTGACTCACAAAATATAAATTATGATGAGATTTGCATTTATAGAATCGATTACGTAAAATTTAAACATGTTCCGAAATTTGCAGATTTTATAATTTTCACGAGTGCGTCAACAGTGAAGGGCTTTGCTATGAATACAAATAATTTGCGTGAGGCCATTGTTGTTTGTATAGGCGAGCAGACAGCAAAAGAGGCATTTAACGCAGGATTTATGAACGTTAGGATCTCTAAGCGGGCAGAAATAAAATCAATTTATGACGCTGTAATGTCTTGCTTGTGATTAAAATTTTTATCAGGAGGTTATATTTATATGAGTAAACTTTTAGCGGCTTTATTAGTTCTTTGCGTGTTAGTGTCGGGTTCATTTGCGGGTGAAAAATTTGACAGCAAAATTATTGATGTCGAACTCACTACTAACGCTATCACACTTTATGAAAATATCCCGTTTGCTCAAGGATTTGCGCGAGGTGTGCTGACTTATACACTGACGATGGACATTTTACAGCCTTCAGGGAAAGAGCCTTTGCCCTTGATAGTTTATGTAACTGGCGGAGGATTCATAATGGCCCCGAAAAATAATTGGATTCAACAGAGAATGAGATTAGCTGAGACCGGCTATGTAGTTGCGAGTGTTGAATATCGTAATGCGCCGTTAGGAAAATTTCCCCAGCCATTGCAGGACGTAAAAGCTGCGATTCGTTGGCTGCGTGCTCATGCGTCTATGTATAATATTGACGTGAATAGAGTCGGCGTTCTCGGAAATAGTGCGGGCGGTTATCTTTCTTCATTTGTAGGACTCACAAACGGCATGAAGGAATTTGACACGGGCGATTTTCTTGATTATTCAAGCGATGTTTTGTGTGCAGCAAATATTTTCGGTATAACAGATGTTCGCAATATCGGCATGGATTACGACGAGGAGAATCAGAAAGGCCACGCAAGCGCAGGAGCAACAGAAGCATTATGGGTGTTAGGGACTCCTACATTCGGAGGCAAGGACGGCGGAGTCTTAGCTCATCCGGAAGAATCAGCAAAGGCGAGTCCGGTAGAGTATGCAAGCGAAAAATCAGTACCGATGTTATTTATGCACGGGGACGCAGATAAACTTGTTTCGCCGAGTCAGACTGATTTATTATTTCAAGCGTTAAAATCTAAAGGAGTCGAGACAGAGCGCTATATCGTGAAGAATGCTGCTCACGGGGGGCCGTACTGGGTGCAAGAGCCTGTCATGAAAATTATGGTTGACTTCTTTGACAAATATCTCAAGAAATAAAATTTTTCAGCAGCACTGACAATTATTGCACTCGCTTTGAAGCCCTTTACTTTTGAGCCACTCTCCGCCGGGGTGGTGCTTTAAAGCTAAAAACGACGCTGTCTGCAGGTGAAGGCACTTAATATGAATCTCGCCGAATTTATATTTTGTGCCTCCGATCCCGCCGCTGATTAAAGTTTTGTACATGGAAAATTTATATTTACGCAAGAACTCACGCAAATTCTTATCGAGCAGATTAACCCGTATTAATTGATGAAGCAAATTATATTTATTCCAGCCTTTATATAAATTACGAGAACGCAGAAAATTTTCAAGCTCGCTGACTCCGCCGTCAGACTCAATTTTTCCAGCAAGTTTTATTAGATACGGACACATCAGCCAAAAACTAGTCGGAAAGAGTCTCATTTTTTCACCGACCGGCGCGCATTTAATCACTTGGACACGATTAAACCGGCAGACTTTAGCAGCTCCCATCACAATGGAATTATCAAATTTCACGGCCTTAAGGATATTCGCGTCTGTCAAGTCTTCTCTTGCTGCGTCCTGATCTTGCAGAATTTCTCGTGTTTAAGTCCGTAATTTTGGCCTCGCTGGTCTTCAGAAACAACGCCATTTTTTTCTCGAAGCTGTCAGCCTCATCAGGTGAAGTCGTAAAATTATTATTCTCGTCTGAAGCAAGTTCCCTGAAATCATAAAAGACTTTAGGATTTTCGCGCGGCTGTCTGAACTCGTAATTTACCGGCGTTAAGTGTCTTTGCGGTTTTGCTTGAATAACAGGAGGCTCTGAGGCTTGCTTTATTGATAAATCTATGCGGCCTTTCTCGTCGATCCTGATAATTTTTGCTTTGATCTCGTCTTGCAGCTTGAGAACGTCGTTAATATCCTTCACAAAATTATATGAAAGCTCGGAAATATGAATCATTCCTTTGCGTCCGAACTTGTTAATCCTGACAAAAGCTCCGTACGGCATGATTTGCTCAACGGTGCAATCTACTATGTCGCCAATGTTTAGAGCGTTATCGGCCATTTAAAAAATTTCTCCCTCGAAAAAAAATTTATTTATACCCAACGCCACTCGGGTTTCTCGCCAAGTCCAAGCCTGCGGACTAAATACACGTATCTTGCTTTGAGTTGGCGGCTTCCGGCATTGTACCAGATTAAAAGCGTTCCTTTGCTCTTGTTCAACGCTAATTTTATCACGGCGCTATCAACTATAGGGCCATAACAAGCAAGCAGCATTTCATTTTTCGCGATCGCCGGCTTATTTCTCAAGAGTTTGAGTATATTTTCGCGTTCTTGCGGCAATGATTGAATTTGCTTGAGTGCGCTATATGTGTTCATCCCGCGTTTAGGCAGCTTATTCACGCGTATATCCTGCCTTGTGTAGCGTTTAATCTTGAATTTCTTGACGGTAATTTTATTGAGCGTAAATTTTACTTTCTTTACTGTACAGCGCAAATTCTTTAATACGTCCGGCAATGTCAGAACGTCAATTTTTATGCTGCTCTCGAATTTATGAGTCTCTATTTTCCTGCGCAGTGAATGAGTCGCCGGAAGTTCCGTAATAAATGCTTCGTCCGGTCTATAAATTTTTATGCGCCTGAAAAAATGTCTTGCTAGAGTCTTTCTCAGCCCGTCGAACATTTTTATTTATGCTCCCAGAGATAATAACGCCTTCTGAACTCTTGTAAACGGTTCTAAAATGTCCATTGATTTAGACGCTTCTGTGAGAATTTCTGCGGCCTGCTTGATTTCTTCGGGTCTGACGTTTTCGGGAAATTCTAACATTACGGGCGCACCATTTGCCGACGCTTGCAATAAATAGACTCCTTTTTCTGAAGTTGTCTCGATGTGGCCGGCAGCTTCTAACGGAGCATGTGAAGACTCAGAGATTAACACAGCTTTTACTTGTCCGATAATCTTTAACGGGTTAAGCAAATCGCCGTCATTGCACAGCCATAATTGCGGGTCTACTTCGATTGAGTCTAATAAACTTTCGAGCATTAATTCTTCTTTCAAGTATGTATCAAGTGAAGAGCCGTATAAAATTTTTTCGAGCTTGTTAGGCTTTACGAGGTCAGTATAACGGAAATCAACAGGAATCCCGCGCATATCAGACGCAAGTGCAGCACCCCGCATTTGTCCTTCTGTACCTTCGATTACGATATAACCGAGCAGATTTTGTGATGCCATAAAATTTTATTCTCCTTCATTTGTGCAATTATTTATTATTATTGTCGCATAATTATAGCGCGTTATTTATCATGAGATAAAAAATTTATGAAGAGTTATTTTCCCGAATATAATTTTAGCTATCACTGCCCGCCGTTATATCTTCTTGTGAAGTATGCGCTTTATCACGAGTTTTATTTTTTCTGGAATTAAGCGGGAAGGGAGCATTCTCAGCCATAATAAAATTTTTATAATGAGATAATCGTCAACATCATTGAGGCTTTGAGGCGCAAATTTTTTCTGGAATAAGTTAGACTGAATCAATGGCGCAAAGAAAGCAAGTTTTTGGAATCTTTCTATTGTTACTGCATCATAGAAAGTTGCCAGCCATTTTCTTTGACGTTCGTTAAGTTCGTCTATATTTCTGTAAAATTTTACATGAGTCCGCAGTGAGTGCCAGTCCCGCAAAATATAGCTTTCAGGATAACGAGTCATGACATAATTTCCGTAAGTCTCGAACTCGCTGAACCCCGAACGAGGCAAATTTTCACAGTCAACAGCGTTTATTATTCTCTTCTGAAAATTTTTCCCCTGAAGACTTGAGTTAGCTTCGATTTCGTTTATAAGCGCGCGCATAAAATTTGAATTTATTATCATATGTTCGCTGATGAAAGATTTATTAATTACTTTCTTGACATCGGGAAATAATTTCGCAATCGTATCAAAATATGGCGGGTGAAATTCTGTCTTCATATCGAAAAACGGCCGCGAGTCCTCACTAAACATTTTTATTTGCTTTAACGGTATTGTATCGCTGTCCCAGATTAAATAATATTCGTCATTAGTAAAGCGCGAAAATTGAATCTTTATAAATTGCTGAATGTACCAGCCTGCACGCTTTAAATTTTTGTCAGTGCGTAAAGAATAAAGCTCGCGGATTCTGGCAACATCAACAAATTCATTCTCGTTCATAAAAATTAGTCTGGGGTCATTTTGCCGGGTGATTCGTTCTTTTATTGTGTCGGGGCCGATTATGTATATATTCTTTATTGGGAGATAGTCGAAATAAATATTTACGTTTGCAAGAAGTGTATTTATATCATCAGGAATTGAAGGCATTACAAGTGATAATAATAGCTGGTCTGGTCTGGTCTGGTCAATTGTGGCAAATGATTCCATTTTTGTCAAGATCCTTTCTCGTGATTTATTGCAAAATATTCTATCACGTTTTCATGAGTAACGCAGGGGCAATTCGAGTCCGTAACGCTCTAAAATTTGTTGATTCGTAAATAATTCCGGCAAAGTTCCCGTTATTACAATTTCGCCGTTATATAAAATTATCGCACGCGAACAAATGTCTAATGCCATATCTAAATCATGAGTTGCTAATAAAATCGTCTTGTCATAACCGCGCAAAAAATTTATTACCCGTCTTCGTGCTTTAGGGTCAAGTCCTGACGTAGGCTCATCAAGTGCTAATATTTCAGGTTGTGAAATAATTGTGCCTGCTATTGTGATAATTTTTTTCTCGCCGCCTGATAGTTTGTGCGGAGGTCTTGAGGCCAAGTGCGAGACTCCCAGAGAATTTAAAATTTTTTCTGCGAGTTCATGTGCTTTGTTTGCTTTAACTCCATTTGCGACGAGATTAAATGCTACATCTTCTATAACGCTTGGCATTAATAACTGATTGTCCGAGTCCTGAAAGATTAACCCGACTTTTTTTCGCAGAGTCTCAATTTTAGAATCGCCGTTGATGAAAATTTTTCCCCGTTGAACTTCAACAGCTCCGGCCAAGTGCAATAAAAGTGTAGATTTTCCCGAACCATTTGCGCCGACAAGAGCAATTTTTTCACCGTCATTAATAGCGAATGAGACATTTTTTAAAGCCTCGTGATTGTCTGAATATGTGTAATATAAATTTTTTACTTCAAGCATTGTTGTAACTCCATCACATCAGCATATTGTCAAGCACTACGAGAAACATTTTTTAAAGCCTCGTGATTATCTGAATATGTGTAATATAAATTTCTAATTTCAAGCATTGTTGTAACTCCATCCCGCTAACCCCCACCCCACCCCCCGACCCCCTCCCAACCCCGAGGGGGAGAAAAAATTATTACTGATTGAAGCCTTCAAAGCCGCCCCGACACTTTATCGCCTGTAACATTTTTTCAGAACGAGACTCACTCTGCAATAAAATATTTCCCGTTATATAGCCGAAAGTTTTAAATCTCGTAATAAATTTCATGTCAGGAGCACGCAACTTTAAAGCAGTCAACGCCGAGTCAAATCTGTCATTCATTATAAATATTCCGCGCATTGTCAATAATAACAGCACTCGCAATTTTTCAGGAACATGATATTTCACGAGAGCCGCATAAATTCCAGCAAACCCCATACGCGCAATTACTCCCGCAAAAATCGTGTAAATCAAATTCAGCCGCCACGTTATAAGCATCGCAATAATAACGCCCTCACGCACATTCGGCCAAGTCAAAATTAATGTTGCTATCATAAATAAATTCAGCGCGTTTAATTTCACAAGAGATTTCAAGATTTCCGGACGCTTAACTACTATAATAACAGGCAGAATCGACGCAAGAGCCAGCAAATAAATTGATTCACTCAACGAGACAATAAAAGCATAAATAATCGCAAATATAATCATGACAAGAACTCCGGCGAAACACGCTTTAACCACGAAATTATAAACATCGTCGCAAGTCCTTCTATCAGGCTTAACGGCAAGTGAACAAGTACTATTAATTTTGCAGCTGTTAAAAAATTTCCGTCAGTAATTCCCAAGCACAAACCTACAAGCAATGCAGCTATAATCACGGCCAAAGCTCCGGCAATAAATGAAAAAATTTTGCTCCCTGACTCGCGAATCTTTTTTCCGAACATTAAATAAACGCTCACTGACGAGAATCCCATTATAAACGCATTCACACCCAGAACGAGCAAGCCCCCGAAATGAAATAATACAGCCTGAAGCAGCAACGCAATTAATATCGCAGGGAAAGCAGCCCAGCCGAGAATTAATCCCATCGGAGCAAGCAAAGATAAATGAGTCGAACTCGGGCCGACTTTCACATTTACCAGTGAAGCAAGAAAAAACGCAGACGATAAAAGCGCGACTCTTACAATTTTGTCGGGGTTAGTTTTCTTGAGACCGACGGAGACTCCGGCAACAGTCCCCGCCCAACCCGCAATTAATACACTGCCTGATAAAATCCCCTCGCTGATGTGCATTAGTTATTTCTCCTGAAAATTTTTATCAACATTGCAAGATTAAATATTAAGCTCACTCCCAGAATAGCGCGAAAATATAAATTAAATCCTTCAGGCTGTGAGTCATTTACTGCCGCGTTGAAATTTTCTGCAACCGTAATATTTGCCTCGCATTGATGGCCTTCTTCATCACGCACTATTACCCGCCAGTCTCCTGAAACGTTCGGGACAAATGCAAATCTCCCAAATTCGTCAGTGCGTCCGGTTTGAGCTGCAAATTTTGAGTCTGACGGTGAGAAAACTTTTACTTCGCGATAACTCATTTTTTCGCCGGTCGAATAGAAAAATTCAAGCGCGATTGCAGGCAGATTTGAAATATTATAGCCCGTCCCGTGAGCTAATGCAGGAGCCGCAGATAAAATTATTATGAGAGTGAGCAAAAATTTTCGCATGTTACTTCACGTTAAATAATAAGAACGAACGCAAATTTAAATTATCGTAATCGCCAGGTTTGCCGGGTAAATTTCCCTGTGCTGCTCTGATTCCCCATAAGCCCGGAGCAGTAATCTTTATATGTGCTTGGCCGTTTTCTGCTTCGGTGTAATATGCGTAAGTGTTCTCGTATTCAGTTACAAAGCCGTCATAAGTCGCCCATACCGGCCCGGTGTAAGGCTGACCGTTCAACAAAATTTTTACGTCAAAATATTCGCCGGCTTTCGCATCTGCCGGATTAGTTACGGGGATAATCTCTAACGGGAAATTCAGAACCTGCGAAAAAGTTTTATCGTCGTGTGAGGCGTTGAAAATGGCCTTTGCGTACTTGTCATATTTATTTGCTGATATAACCTTGAGTCCCTGTGCCTCTAAATCTTTGCGCGCGCCTGATTTCCCGCCCTCATTAGTAACACACCATGACTCGCCGTCTTTGATTGCTGCTAAAATAAACGTGCCTTCAGGAGCTGTAACAGTAAAATCAATGCACAAATCTTTATCATTGCCGGTTAATTGCGACTCGATTAATTTTCCGTCTTTGATGAGTCCGGCTTTGACGCGTGATAAAATTTCGACCTCTTCAGGAACTATGAATCTGTGAGCAGACTGTACAGTAACGTGAAAAATTTTTCCTGCTTCGGGTGCGCTGTCCTTTGCTTTAATCGTGAGTTCATGAGCGAAAACAGGTGAAGCAAGAACAAGAATTAACGCACAAACTAGAAAACGTTTCATAAATAAATAATCCTCCCTGAATAAATTTTCAAAACGAGAGGAATAATAACACGCTTATAAATAAAAATGTTACTGTGAAAATACGCATTTTGCCCAAAACTCTGCTGCGTTGTCAGTGCCCATTAATTTTTTTGCCTCGTTGAGTCCTGAGTCTATTGCGAGCTTTATATCATTATCGAGCAAATAATTTTCGAGCTCATGCACGATTCTTTCTGGTGAAGCGTCATTGCATAATAATTCCGGGTATAATTGCTTGTCTGTTAAATAATTCGGGATTGAAATATTTTTCACGTGTACTAAACGCTTTAAAATCGCATGAGTTATTCTCTTCATATTATAAATTACGACCATGTAACGGCCTAATAACATAGCTTCAACCGCAACAGTTCCGGAAACACCCGCAACAGCAAGAGATCCGCACATTAATTCGCGCCCCTCGCCCTCCCATAAATCAAAGCCGGAAATTTTTACACGTTCGCGCAGTTCATCAGCAAGATTCTTTGTGAGTCCCTGTGCAACCGAGAAGACCGGACAATAATTTTTTTCGCGCAAAATTTCAGCAGTCCCCAGCAAAATATCAAGATGAAAATTTATGTCATAGCGTCTGCTGCCGGGCATTAGGGCAATAATTTTTTTTCCGGCAAATCTATTAGCAAACTCTTGAGAGACTCTGACATTTTTCAAGTCATGCACGAGGGGATGAGCCTTCCATAATGATTTAACACCGTGATCCAGCAAAAATTTATGTTCAAACAAGAATAACGGCAGGCATAAATCAAAATCGCGCTTGAGATTCTTGACTCTTCCTGAACGCCAAGCCCACACAGTAGGAGGAATCAGAGATATTATTTTGCCGTTATAGCCCGATTTACGGAGTGAACGCGCAAGAATTAAATTAAAGTCGGGACTGTCAACAAGCACTGCTATATCGGGATTCGATTTCATTACTTCACGGACGATATTATTTTTCAGGCGCAAAATTCTAGGTATCGCAGGCAAAATTTCAATTATTCCCATCAGCTTTAATTCTTCGTAGCTCCATTTTGCAGAACCTCCGGCCTTAACGCTTTCAGTTCCCAGCATTCCCCAAATTTTTGAGTCAGGAGAAATTTTTAACAATTCACGAATCAAATCAGCTGCGTAAATGTCCCCGCTGACTTCCCCGCACGAGATAAAAATATTCACGGCTGAATCCCCCAGACTGAAATATTAAATTTTTCCGCGAGATCAAAGAATTTTTCAGGCTCTAATATCAGCGTCTTCCCTGACTCAACAGCTAGACACGTTAAGCCGGCTTCATGCATATTTTCGAGAGTCTTTGTCCCGACTGTAGGCAAATCATAACGCAAATCTTGATCTTCACGAATCATTTTCACGACGACTCCACGTCCCGCAAGAACTCCCGCACGCTTTATCATTTGGTCGGTGCCTTCCATCGCCTCAATTGCAACGACAGCACCTCCAGCAATGCAAACAGCCTGACCGAATGAACACGGAAGAGTAACGCGCAAAATTTTTTTCCCGCACTCAATGTCGGATAATTCGTTTGTAGTGGGCTCACGGCTCGTTAATTTTCCTGATGCCGCTATAAATTCCGGCAAAATCTGCCAATATGGTATAACTTGAATCCCCTCTGACTCAAAGACTCTCACGACAGCTCCCAATAATGAATGATCGTCGCGTAAAGATTTTTTCAGAATCGAACGTGTAATTTTGTCGAACAATAACGGCAGGCAATAAATAATTTTCTTCGGGATTCGTCCGGCCATTATTAATTTGTCTGAACCGAAATTTTTTATCTCGCGCAAACCCCGGCCAAGATTCGGAGTCCTCATGCGGATTAATTTTTTTGCGTAGGGTCTCAAGACTTCAGGATCATCACGAAGAGTCATTATTAAAGTCTCCTGCTGAGTCTGAAGTCTTTTAGCGATTTCAACGGGTAAGATTCCCTCACCTGCAATTAATGCTATACTCATTTAAATTCTGTCTACCCTCATCGCAAAGAATAAAGCCAGCACGATAAATACAAGATTCGGCCCCCAACCTGCTATAACCGGCGGAATATTTCCCGACTCGCCCAATGCACGGCACAATGACATTACTACATAATAAGCAAAGACCATCACGACACTTATTCCAAAGCCTACGCCTCCGCCCGAACGTCCGCGCCTCGATGCACCAAAGCCCGCACCTAAGACAGCCATTATTACGCAAGCCCACGGTACAGCCAATTTCAAATGAAACATTACCCATAATTTTGATAAATCTGTGCCGATTGTCTGCGCTTGATTAATGTAGCTCCATAACTCGTGTGCGCTCATGTCTGAAGGTCTTCTCGTACTGCGCTGTAATTGTTGGGGAGATAATTTTATCGCGAGCCTTTGACGTTCAAAGCGTAATAATAAACTTATTTCGCCGTCTTTGTCTACGTCATACATTCTGCCGTCTTCTATCCACCATTGCGAATTTTGCCACGTTCCCCGCCGTGCGTTAAGTGTTGCAGTTAATCCGCCCTCCTCGTTGAACTCGTGCATCATAATACCTGACATAATGCCTTCTTCCGGGTTTAATTCGTCAATGTATAGAACGCGCTTTAATTTCCCGTTTTCTTCCTCGCGCAAAAAAACTTTTTCCTGAACCGCCGCCGCTTGATTCTTGAGTATCTCGAACTTCATTAATCTATCAGCAGCAATCGAGGCAAACGGCACAAAAGTTTCGTTAAATGTCAACGCCGTAATTGAAATTAGAATCGACGTAAGCAAAATCGGCCGCAAAATTCGCTTGAACGAGATTCCCAAAGACTTTAACGCAATTAATTCGCTGCTCCCGTTAAGAGTCGACATTCCTAATAGAGTCGCAAGCAATGATGACATCGGAATCGTCATAACAACCACTTCCGGCAATCGATAAAAGAATAATCGAGTAACGACACTGAAGGCGATTCCCTGTTCGATAATTAATCTTGCAGCCTGAAATAATAAATCTCCCGCAACAAATATCAGCACAAAAATTAATATCCCGAACATAAACGGCCCGACGCACGCTCCGAGAATTAATTTATTAAGTAATCCCCGTCTCATTGTTGTGATAAAGCAGTTGCAGAATATTTACGGGTCATTGCGTGAGTCATCCTGTCAACAAGTTCCTGCGGGCTTGGCATGCTGTTAGGCGATTCAAATGCTTCGATTACATTCAGAACTGTAACATTTCTAAATTCGTCGAACGTCGGCACTAAGGCATTTACTATCGCTACAAGTCTTTCGGCGACCCCTTCTGCGTCCCTTGCATCGCTCTCTGACAACACGATCAAAAATTGAAATTCTCCCGTTTGAATCACTGTATCTGATTGTCTTAAATCTGCCTTGACTCTCGCACAATAAGCTCTGAACGGTCTAACATATTTCTCCATGTCATCATCAGGCAATAACGACGGGAAAACTACACGAATCATCAATGCTGCTAGAGGTCTGCTGTAACGTCCTAATCTGTAAAGCTCGTCGGTGATTCTCGCAAAACCGTAATTATAAGTATGCAATTTCGTATCAGGGTCAATGAATGCCGCCGGATCTGCATTTATTACAGTTTCGGGAGTCTCTGCGCCTTCTTCACCCACCGGAAGACCTTTTTGAGTCAGCTCGAAATAAAATCTGCGTCCATTATCAAGACTCTTGCGCTTAATGTCCCAAATTTTTTCGTGAAGTTCGGCAGTCTTTGCAACAGGGCTAAACCAGTCGCTAATATTTTTTCCCATTATATCAGCGAGCGAGAGTCCTAAAATCTCAAGCATTCCGTCAGTGAGATTCAATATTGCGCCGGTCTCGTTAGTTATCGCAAAATTTATCGGTAATTGGCGCATATCGTTTTCTACTTCTTTCGGGACTATGATTCTTTTCTCCGCTTCAGCTTGATTATATGCAACAACTAGAGCAGCAGCCCCGCACACAGCTAATAGCACGCCGAGCCATTGAAACATTCTAGCACCGTAAGCTATCGACATCGGACAAAGTATTATTCCCTGCGCAAGTGCCTGAAGAGAAATTAACCCGATATTAAATCCGTTCATGATAAATAACGCGTAAAGAATGCTTAATATAATAAATATCAGCCACACCAACGCCCACACTGATAAATCTAATCCGCCTACAATAGTGCCTTCACCCATTGAACGGGCAAGCATTATCGTAGCAATTGATATAACAGGCGGGAACGTTACCCACTTCAAAAAATTAGTTTGTCCCATAGCGCAGTTCTTCTCCTGAAGGATAACTTAATGTGTAATCAACTATTATATTTTGCGTTGAACCTGCCGGAATATTAATTTCCCATGTGAATCTATTTTCTTTGTCTTTATCTTTCTGTGCGGGCTCAATGCGTTTAATGTCGAGTTTAATTTTTTCGTCTGTAGGGATCGGGAGTCTATCTCTTATTGTTACTGTGCGGTCTTCCTTTGTGCCGTTAGTGATTTCGAGTTTGTAGCCGCTCGTGAAAACACCGCTGAACCATGATGTACCAGTTTTCTCGATTAAAGCCTCTTTCTTGATTGTGATCTGCTCGAGATAGCCGAACGGAATAGATTTTTGACCTTTGCCGAACTCCTCAATAAAAATTTTTCCCGTTGCTGTACCGTCGACTCTAAGTTCTGCGTTACCCGGTATTAAATGCTCGTTTGAGTCGTCCATTTCTGCAATAATCCACGCATTATTTCTTTGTTCGGGAATGAGCATTATAACGGGCTTGCTGTTGAGTGTGAGTGCGCTGCGTATGACTTCAAATTCTGACTCGTGCCCGTCGCCTGTGATTAGTCCGTTAATATTTATAGTTCTGTCGGAAAGAGTTTCAGTTACTGCCGGTGCCTTAGCTGCTTCGGGTGCTGCAAAGTCTTCTAGTGCTGTATCATCAAGCATGGGAGCGGCCATTTCTCTAGCTGCTGAAGAATATTGACTGTTATTGCGTCTGAGTCTGAGATTACCTACTCCGCCGAGATTTTCTTCTTTGGGTTTGATTGCGACTTTGAGCGGCTTTAATTCGGGAGTTGTGATTCTTTCATCGGGAGTCTTCGTGTGAAGAGTCATATTTCCGTTGAAATCGAGTCCCGTTTTCTGTGAAGCTCGAATAAACATTTTTACGTCAATGCTGCCCGTGCTGCTGTCGAGATTCAAAATATAGCTTGGCCGCCATGCTGCTGAAGTTGTGAAAGCCTCAAATTTTACTGGTTTATTTGCTTTGCCGGAAATGAGCAGATAACTTTTTTCATTGCTGGGAGTGCGTGAATTTAATTCGCTGCGTAAAGTTGTGAGCTTTGCTTTTTCCTGTTCGAGTGTGATATTTAAGTCTGCAAGCTCGTTTTCTGTTTCGAGTCTCAAGTCCTGAGCTTCACGGATAAATTCAAGTAATTTTTCGGGTCTTGCTGATTCCGGAACAGAATTTTTCAGGAGTGATAGAGTCTGTTCGAGTGCAGCTTTTCTCGCGTTTAATTCGTCGATGACTCTTGATTGTGCTTGTACCTGCGAGTCTAATTCTGCGAGTCCTTCAGGAGTCCATTTTGTGCGCGAACGTGATTCAACTTTTATATTTCCCTGAACGTCATCGGGATTTAGTAATCTGATAGAGTCTGCTTTGAATGCCCCCGGTAAAATAATTTCGAACGCTGAATTTTCGCCGGGGTTTACTGTGAACGTAAATTTTGCGCCGCTTGGGTAAAAGTCTAATGCGTTAATGCTCACTTCTGCGGCAACAGCTGAACTGACTAACGCTGCAATAATAACGAGTGAAATAATAAATGTCTTCATAGTAAATAAATAATTTCTCCTTTCGCGTCATGATTCAATATATTATAATGTAAGTCAAATAAATTCTTTAGATAAAGGCGCGATAATTTCCCCTTTTCGAGTATATTATATATAAGACTTGCAAATGTTATAATTATTTTACGATTCCATTATGAAAATTTCTCCGGCAAATGAAAGTTTTTTACTAATACTTATACTAATACAAAAATGTTGAATTATTTTATTAATTGCAATGACTCGCGAAGAAAAATTTTTCAATACAGCATTGATTCGCGAGAAAAAATTTATAGATAAATATTTCAGAGTAAATACACTTTTATAGCTGTAAAAACTTTTGCATATTTGCGCGATAAATTATTGCATTGACTATATAACCGTAGAAAAAATTTTTGTGTATGTGGGGGAACCCCTGAAACCCGTTCCCCCTTGCCCCCCTCCCCGCCCGGAATCAGTGGCGCAAATTAAGTGTTTTGTCTATTAATAAAAAATTTTTCCCTGCCGATAATAAATTAAAATGTGATGCAAAAATTTCTGTATCACGCTATTATTATTGTGTCGTGAATTATAAATATTATAGTGTATAATGAGAAAAATATTTTTGCCCCTTGATTTAAATCTTTAACGAGGCTTTGTGCAGATTTGTACGTGAAAATTTTTGAGTCCCGTAAAAATTTAAAGCATTATGGGTGTAAAATTGTTATGTGAAAATTTTATGAAGAAATGAGCGGCAAATTTACCCGGCTTGTGTAAATGGGATGTCTTAGAAGGATGCTAGACAATGTTTCGAGTTGCTGCCCTTAATAATAGATGAAGCATATCGATGGAGCGAAAAAATAAATTATCTGACTGGGAGGCCCTTATTTATTATGGATAGTCTATTAATAGATTTTTCTCAAGTATACGGACAAAATGGAACGCGCGAAATTCCTAGAAGTATATACAATACAAGCGCTGCACTTGCGGATAATGTAACGCCGCAAGCCCCGAAATTGTCATTTGAAGATATGCTCTCTGACTCTATCAAGAAAGTTAATCAATTGCAGCTGGAAGCAGACAAAAAAATTAGAGACCTGTCAACCGGCGACGTAGACGACATTTCAGAAGTAGTGCTCGCAACGTCAAGGGCTGATACGGCTTTAAGGATGGTCATGGAACTTCGTAATAAATTCCTCGATGCATATCAAGCATTATCAAGAATTACAGGCTAAATAAATCATCATGGACACTTTGAAACGCTGGATGGCCTCGTTCTTAAACTTCTGGGCATCGCTGAAAATCTGGCAGAGAATCTCTATCATTCTCGCAATATTAATAGTTTTCGGTGCGCTTATAGCATTAATTTTTATGACCGGCACAACGAGTTACGAGCCTTTATACGCAGGTTTAGAAGTCGAAGATCAGGCGGCCATTGTTGATTATTTGCGCGAACATAATATTTCATACAGATTAGATCCGAGTGCAAACGCTATTTTAATGCCGGGAAATGCAGTCTATGAAACGAGATTAGCTCTTGCACAAATGGGACTCCCTAAGGGCGGTACTAGAGGCTTTGAACTCTTTGATGACTCGAAAATGGGAATGAGCGAATTTCAGCAGAGAGTCGCTTATATGCGCGCGATAGAAGGCGAACTTGCACGCACAATTTCACAAATGGCACAAGTTGAACACGCACGAGTCAGCGTTGTTATTCCTGAGCAGAGATTATTTCTCGAACAGCAGAAACCTTCTACAGCGTCAGTTTTATTGCGTTTGAGGCAGGGAGCAACTATCGGCCCGAATCAAGTTAAATCAATTATTCATTTGGTCGCTCATAGTGTAGACGGACTCCAGCCCGACGCAGTAACAGTTGTTGACACTCAAGGCCGCATTTTGTCTGACATGATTTCGGACTCTATGATTATGTACAATCCGGACGGGTCTAATTCCGTTGCATCAGTGCAAAGAGAGTTAGAACGCCAGCACGAACGCGAACTAGAGAATAAAGTTAGAATTATGCTTGAACAAGTTTTCGGCCCCGGTTCTGCTGTTGTGAGAGTCAAGGTTGATTTAGATTTTGACAAGCGCACAAGCTCATTTGTTGAATACACGCCTAATCCCGAAACAGGAGTCGGAGTCCCCCGCAGTAATGAACGTCAAGAAGAAAGCTACACAGGTCAAGGAAACCCAGTCAACGGCAACCCCGGCACGACAACAAATATTCCAGGTTACGCAATAAATTCTACGACGGTGAACAGCGAATATAATAGATCAAATTCTACGACAAATTATGAGATCACAACTAGAAAAGGCGATCAGGTCGTAACGCCCGGAAGTGTGCGGAGATTAACGGCTTCAGTCTTGATTGATGATAAAGGCGAAAATTTGAGCGAGGAAAGATTAGACTCATTGAAGGAAATAATTTCGTCTGCAATAGGCTTTAATTCGCAGAGGGGTGATACTCTTGTCGTGCGTTCGATGAGATTCTCAACTGCTTTTGCTGATGCTATGGCTGAAGAATTACGGCAAGAACGAAGATGGCGAATTATTTCGGGGTCAATTGCTGCATTATTTGTGTTGTTATTGCTCTTGGGCGGTTTATTCTGGTGGTGGAGAATCAAGAAGCAGAGACTCGCAGTACAGGAGATCGAGGAAGCCGGCAAAAAAGTTCCGACGATTCAAGAAATGCTCACTTCACCAGATTTGCTTGCGTTCCAAGGTGAAATGGCGGTACTTGAAGAACAGCTCAAAGCCTACGCAAAGAGTCATCCCGATGAGATTGCGACTCTCGTTAATGAATGGCTCTCAATGGATAGTTAATTAACGTGAAGGAGTTGACGTTATGCCCAAAGAAGAAGGCGGAAAGGGGTTAAGCGGCCGTGAAAAAGTTGCGGTCTTGATGGTCTCACTTGGAAGCGACATAGCCCCGGAAGTATATAAGAAGCTCGATGATGCAACAATAGAATTAATTACGCTGGAAATCGCAAATTTAAGAAAGGTAACGCCCGACGTAAAGCTCACGGTCTTGAAAGAAGCTCAAGAAATCTTAATGGCTCGTGAATTTATGGCGCGCGGAGGTGTTGACTATGCAAGAGACGTACTCGAACGCGCACTCGGTCCGGAGAAAGCTCAGAATCTACTGGCACGAATCACAGCAAGCCTTCAGGTTAAGCCGTTCGATTTCATGAGACACACGGACGCAGGACAGATTTTAGGATTCATTCAGAACGAACACCCGCAGACAATAGCATTAATTCTGTCCTATCTTGAACCGACGCAGGCAGCAATGATTCTGAGCGGATTAAATCCCATTCTGCAGGCCGACGTTACGAAAAGAATCGCTAATATGGATCGCATAACACCTGAAGTTTTGCGGGAGGTTGAAAGAGTGTTAGAGCGCAAATTAAGCACCGTTATGGGGCAGGATTTCACAGTTGCAGGCGGTATTGATGCAGTTGTCGCAATCGTAAACAGCACTGATAGAGCAACTGAACGCAACATCATGGAATATCTCGAAGAAAATGATCCCGAACTCGCAGAAGAAATCAAGAAGAGATTATTTGTATTTGAAGACAGCATGAAACTTGATGACAGGTCGTTACAGAGAGTCTTGCGTGAAGTCGACCTCAAAGAACTCAGCTTGGCACTCAAGGGCGCGACAGAAGACCTCAAAGCAAAATTTTTCAAGAATATGTCAAAGCGTGCTGCCGAAATGTTACAGGAAGATATGGATTTCATGGGCCCGGTAAGAGTCAAAGACGTAGAAGAAGCCCAGCAGAAGGTAGTAAACGTAATCAGGAGCTTAGAGGAACAGGGAGAAATCGTAATTGCTACCGGCGGAGGAGACGAGCTAGTTGTATAACGGTCTTGCTCATCAAAGAGTCCTGCGCACTGTGAGACTTTTGCCGCAAGCTGTGAAAATCGGAATCCTTGAGAGCGAAATAAAGCAGGAAGGAAATAAACCGCCCGACAATCAATCAGAGCAGCCCGGATCAGCTAAGACAGTGAGAGCCGGGAAAAATTCCGCGCAAAAATTGCAGGTAAATATTCCTTCTCCCGACGCAAAAGAGTTAGACGAGTTGACAGCGCAAATTAAAGCACTCACTAACAGTTTAGGCACGGCAGAATTAGCTAACTCTCAACTATCAGAAGCTAAAGCACGACTCGAAAGCGAAATAGGCGGCATTAAATCCGAATACGAGGCACGGCGCAGAACCCTAGAGTCAGAAGCAAACGCAAACGCGAAAAAAATTGCTGACGAGGCACGCACTAAAGCACAGCAGGAAGGATTTAACAAAGGCTATAACGAGGGATTAACGCAGGCTCGGCAGGAGGTCGAACAGGAATATTTGACGAAATTTGCTGACTTGGCCGGAGTAATTGATAATCTCGGACAAAAACTTAATGAAAATTTTGCTGAACTCGTGAAATTAAATCAGCCCCGTTTGATTCGCGTATGGACTGAAATGTTAAGGCGCATGTTACATCGTCAAGTCGAGTTAAACCCTGATACAATTGACTCTGTGTTGACTGAAGTATTAGCACGTTTGAGCGACAAGAATCAAGTTTTAATTTACGTATCGCCCGAAGATTTGAAGCACGTAGAAAGCAATATAGACTCAAAATTTCAGGATGCATTAAGGGGAGTCAAGCGTTTAGAGATAAAACCGGACTCAAGTGTCGAAAAAGGTGCCTGCATTGTTGAAACGAGTCTCGGAGTCTATGATGCCCGCTGGAAAACTCAAATGAGTCAGGTCGAGTCAGTTGTTGATGAAGTATTTCAGCAGGCAGCAAAGGAAGACTAAAGCATGAAAGATTTAGACGATTTAAATTTATTTCAGTTATTCAGCACTGATTTATTGCAGAAGCCATTAATCAAGATAAACGGCCGTATTGTTCAAGTTGTCGGATTAGTAGCAGAGTCTCAGGGCCCTGACGTTAGAGTCGGTGATTTGTGCAAAATTTGTTTTCGCGACGGTTCGCACGAGTTAGACGCTGAAGTTGTCGGATTTCGTGAAGATAGAGTTTTGCTTATGCCTCTAGGAGCTTTACAGGAGGTCGGCCCCGGCTGTGATGTTGTATCGACTAACAGGCCGCTTGAAGTTCCCGTCGGTGATGCTTTGCTAGGGCGTGTGCTTGACGGACTCGGAAATCCTATCGACGACAAAGGCCCTATTGCTGCAACAGATTTTTATCCGTTGTATGCGACTCCTCCTCATCCGTTAAGGCGCAAAATGGTAGATACTCCTTTATCAGTCGGCGTGCGTGTTGTTGATGGAATGCTCACACTAGGTAAAGGCCAGCGAATCGGAATTTTTGCTGGTTCAGGCGTGGGAAAAAGTACGCTGTTAGGAATGATGGCGCGCTACACTACTGCGGACGTAAATGTAATTTCACTTGTAGGCGAACGAGGCCGAGAGGTGCGCGAATTTATCGAACGTGACTTAGGCCCGGAAGGTTTGAAACGTTCAGTATTAGTTATTGCTACGTCAGATCAGCCGGCATTAATTAGATTAAAATCTGCAATGACAGCAACGGCCATAGCTGAATATTTCAGGGATCAGGGCAAAGACGTTTTATTGATGATGGACACTGTAACAAGAGTCGCGCGTGCCCAGCGTGAAATCGGTCTTGCAATAGGTGAACCTCCTGCGACAAGGGGCTATACTCCTTCAGTGTTTGAAATGCTGCCGAGATTGTTAGAGCGCGCCGGAGCTGGTGAAGTCGGAAGCATTACGGGAATCTATACAGTTTTAGTTGACGGCGACGACATGAATGAACCTGTTGCAGATACAGTCAGGGGTATTCTTGACGGACATATTGTTTTATCGCGAAAAATTGCGGCGAGAAATTTTTATCCTGCTGTAAGTGTGTTAGACAGTGTGAGTCGTGTTATGCCTGCTTTAGTGTCCCGCGAGCATTTGGACGCAGCCGCAAGAGTCCGTGATTTATTAGCTACTTATGCCGAGTCAGAAGATTTAATAAATATAGGCGCGTATAAGTCCGGAAGTAATATGCGCGTTGACTGGGCTTTGGCAAACATGGAAGACGTAAGAAATTTTTTATCGCAGAGAGTCGAGGACAAAACGAGCTTTGACGATACTGATAGTAGACTGCTTGCTCTTGCGCCTTATCCGACAGTACAGACACAGACACAGCCGGAAAAAGCAGCCAGCTAAATAATTTAATCACGAAAGGGGAAATTTTTAATGAGTACAGCAATTGCAGAGAAAACAACAAATTCATATGTAGTAGAGTTAGAACCGGAAATATACGAACGAGCCGAAAATATTTTGAATCAAATGGGATTATCGTATTCTCAAGCGGTAGATTTATTTACAAGACAAGTTATATTGCATAATGAGATCCCGTTTAAATTAAGTGTACCTGTGCAGGATGAAAAATTACCCGATGATGACCCGGAAGTGTTGAAAAAATACAGCATTCCTTTTATTGACAACATGACCGATGAAGAATTTACTACTTACATGCAGAAAGCATATGACGATCACAAAGCAGGCCGGTATTACTCCCTTGAAGAAGCAGAAAAAATCTTGGAGGAAGAAGAAAATGCTGTCTTATCACGTTAATATTTTGCACAGCGCGTTTTATGATATAAGGGATATATACAAAAATGTTAATGTTATTCACAATAAGCGCGATATTGACTCATTAATTTAATTCGGAGCAGCAATCATGAATCAACGCATAGCAACATTCAATAGAATATTACGACTCAGAGAAGACAGCCGCCGCAATGAGCAGACTATTTTAGCAGCCGAACGCAGCGAAGAACAAAACGTAATGAATCATTTAGCAAAACTTGAGAGCGAGAAGACTCAAGCAATATTAGATTTCAGCTCGGCAGGAAATAAAACAGTTTCAGCAAATGACTTATGGTTTCAGAGACAATTTATAGACGCAATCAACACAGACATAATAAAGGGTAATGACTCGCTTGCAGATGTACGCACACGAATCGCAGGCACAGAAGCAAGACTTGTAGAGAGACACAAAGACGTTAGAATAATGGAAACTTATATAGATCACTTAAAGCAGGCAGATTTTCAGGAACAATTAAGCATAGAACAAAACGAACTTGACGACGTTGCATCAATACAATTTTCACATAAAGGAGTGTTTTAACAATGGCCGGCCCCGACTTTACGAACATAACCCGCATATTAAGCCGCATAGATGAAATTCATCACAAAATTTCTCCGCAGCTCTACAATATTCCGAATCAAGACAATAATAACCCGTTGAGAAGCCGTTTTGTCGATGTCCTCAATGACGTAAACAGGAACAGGGCAAATATTACGGGCAGAACTGATTATAACGCGCTGAAAAGTGTTATAGACTCATGCGCACAAAAATATAATATAGACCCCGAATTAATCCGCGCTATGATTCAAGTCGAGTCAGGCTGGGACACACGAGCAGTATCGAACAAGGGCGCACAAGGTTTAATGCAGTTAATGCCCCGCACAGCTGCAATGTTGGGCGTAACAGATCCATTTGACCCCGTGCAGAATATCGAAGGCGGCGTAAGATATATTTCTGATTTGACCGATAAATATAGAGGCGACATTGAGAAGGCTTTAGCAGCTTACAACGCAGGCCCGGCAAGAGTTGACTCTGGAAATATTCCGGATGTCTCAAAACGTTACGTGAAAAATATAATGGCAATTTACCGCAGACTCAGGGAGGCAGGTTAAAAAATGGCAGACGAGAGACAGACTCAAGACTCAGCACCAGCATCAGAGCCGATAGTCAGACGCAGAAAGAAAAAAAAGAAGCTCGGAAAAATTACAATGTTATTCTGGCTGTTACTGCTTGGACTCGGAACTGCTGTAGGAATGCACTTAAGCGGCATTTGGGACGGCAGGCCGTTATTCTGGAGCGTTATTCCCAGAGTCCCCTATGTAGGCAAACAGTTATCCGAATTTTTTCAGGTACCGGAATATTACGCGCTCAGTGTTGGTGAACGCAGAGCAGTGGAGCTCGAACAATGGCAGAGAAGACTCGACGCAAGAGAAAGAAATTTAGAAAGCGGCGACCTTTCACGAATCGCAAACTATGACAGGCGCGAAATAGAGTTAATGGAACTCTCACGCGATATAACACGCAGGCAGCGCAGATTAAATGAACAAATCGCAAATAATAACGCAAACAACGCCCCGCCCTCTGAAAGCGAGCAGGAATTAATGAATCAAATCGCACGCACCTATCAAGATATGTCAGCACGTAACGCCGCCGCAATTGTCGAACAGTTACGCGATAATTTAGCCGTCGAACTCTTAATGAAATTGCCGAATGACGCAAGAGCCTCGATAATGGGAAAAATTAAGCCCACTAAAGCCGCAAGACTCACCGAATTAATGTCTCGCCCGCAAAGATAATTTAAGGAGGCATTATATATGTCAACAGAAATTTTTACGCTGATTCAGCCGAATATAAATGCTCAAGCAGCACAAATAAATAACCCGCAGAATAATAACTCTCAAGCACAGCCGGGACTCTTTGAGAGCTTGATAAATAATTTGACTGGCACTCAAGAAATAATTAACCCTGAACAGATTATGCAAGTCCGCGAAAATTTAATGACGTTCAAGAATAATAGCTCGTTCCCGCAGTCAGTGATTGATATTCTTGCTGGTCTGAATAATGAAAATCTCGAGTCGCAAATATCTGCATTGCCTCAAGATAAGCAGACTCAAATTTTGCAGGCACTTAATAAATTTTTCGAATCATCACAGAATCCGGCAAATAATGACGTTCAAGCAGACCCGTTAAATTTTATAGCGCACTTAATGAATGACGAGACAATCAAAGCGCAAATACTCTCATTACCCGAAGATAAGCAGACTCAAATTTTACAGGCAGTTAATGAATTTATTGAGTCAGCGCAAAATAATCAAGACTCTAGCGTAATTCAGGAGAAACAGGAAAAATTATTTGCTGTCTTGAGTGAAAATCTGAATTTACCCCAAAATTTAAAGCCTTCCGATATTCCCGTCAGAATCCCGGAAAAATCTTTAGAGTCATATATAATTCCTGAATCTGACGAAGACGAGAGCGACTCAGAGTCAGAAATTGAATCAGAACAAAACGAGACCCCGCAAGCAAATATTTTCGCAGCTGTTCCCGTTAATATTCCGGCAGATAATGAGACCTCAACCAAGCCCGCAAATGACGTAACAGCACATATCGCACCGCATAAAAATTTGCAGACTCATGAAAATTTACAGACTCCGGCCAAGTCAGACGCAAAAACGGAATCAACACAGACAACAAATTTTGATGACTCAATCCGCGAAATTCCCGGCGAGTCAGAGTCAGAGTCCCAGCCTCAAGCAAATAATAATAATAATCAGGACTCAGGCAATAAAAATTTTAACGGCAATAATTTCACGAACGCACGCGAAAATTTCACGAGTTCACGCACTCAATCAAGGAATATAAATAATGCCCGCAGAACTGAATCAAACCAGCCCGAACGCGCAAATAATAACCGGACTGAATCGCATTCAAGTTTTCAGACATTTTTTGAAGGAGTCTTAGCAAATCGCCGCACAGCCTCGCAAAATTCGCCGACACCCTTAAATTTACGCGCAAATCTTGAATTTACACCCAGTGCTAATTTACGTGATGGAGTCGTGAATGTAATTAGATTCATCCGCGCCGACGGAGTCCAGAAAGCAAATATTGTGATTGACCCTCCTGCACTCGGACGAATCAGCATAGAATTAACTTCAAATTCTTCCGGCGTTGAGGCTTCAATTAAAGTAGCAAGCGAACAAATCCGACAATTAGTGCAAGACCAATTGACTCAGCTTCGTATGAATTTATCACAGCAGGGCGTTCAAGTTACAGATTTCAGCGTAGACGTTCAGCAGGATAACCAGCAGGGACAAGGCCAGAATCAAAGCGATAATCCCTACTACAGAGCATTTAATAACGGAGCTGGCGACGAATCGGACTCTAGCGAAGAATTTAGAGTCGATTTAGAAGAAGGGCTGCTTTACTGGGTAGCATAGCAACACAAAAGGGTAAAAGTTGAAGGAAACCCCACCAGTTTTAAAGCTCCCCCTTGTGAAGTCTCTGCGAGGGGGAAATATATAAAAATTTTATCGGGGAGTGAACGAAATATGGCCGTAACGGACGTTAATAATTATACAAATCTTGCAAATATCGCAGCTGCCAACACAACGACGGCTGCAAATAATACGACTTCGACAAATTCTACATCATCAACAAATGCAGTAACTACAGCAACTAACGATTTAGGCAAAGACGCTTTCTTGAAACTTTTAATCGCCGAGCTTTCCAATCAAGACCCGTTAAACCCTATGGAAGACAGGGAATTTATTTCACAAATGGCGACATTCTCAAGCCTTGAACAAATGCAGAACATGAATAACACTCTAACTTCAATGGCAGAGGCAAATAAATTTTCAGCTGCAAATTATGTCGGGAAGGCTGTAGCTTTCACAAACAGTGAAGGCCGTCAAATTGCTGCTGTCGTTAATGCTGTATGGTTCGACAACGGAAAAACTATTCTCGACACAACTGAAGGCGAAGTACCCCTTGAAAATGTGCAGGGAATTTCCGATATTGGTTAATAGATAAGTTCTCAAGGACGAGACAACGAGGCACGGCAGGAAGGACGCCCGCCAAAGTTTTAGAATAAATTTACTAGAAGGAGAATAAATCATGTTAAGATCTTTATTTACAGCTGTAACGGGTGTTCGCGCTCACCAGACAATGCTTGACGTAACGGGCAACAATATAGCAAACGCAAACACTACGGGATTCAAGAAAGATTTTACAATTTTTGCGGATATGATGTATCAGGCTCAGAAATACGCGTCAGGCGCAGGAGACACACGCGGAGGCGTTAACCCTGCACAGGTCGGACTCGGAGTCAGCGTTTCAGCAATAGAGACAATTCACACGCAAGGTTCAGCATCTTACACCGGCAACCCTTCAGATATGATGATTCAGGGAAGGGGCTTTTTTGTGTATAAGAACGGGAATGCAAGTCTTTACAGCAGATCGGGCGCAGCAGTTCTCGACGCAAACAGCGATTTAGTTCAGGCAGGCACGGGCTATTATCTTCAGGGCTACGAAATCAGCGAGGACCCGTTAGACCCGACTCAATACGTGAGAGCAAGCGATTTAAGCAATATAAATATTCAATTAGGCAAGAAAATAGACCCTAAGGCAACATCAGAAGTCAGATTTCAATGTAACCTGAACAGTGACTCAAAGCCTTATTTGCCGTACGGTTTCCCCGATTTACCATTTAACACGCGTGCAGGACTTTCACGCACTAATTCAACAGGCACATCAAATGTAGTAATTGATGATCTTGACTGCCAATTGAGCTTTAAGACGAATTTGACAGCAGCTAACGGCGAAAATTATTTAACTATCACGATTTCAGACGGCGTTACAGAAGTCCCGCTAAATTTCAACATGACAGGAATCAACAACGACGGCACACCGGCATTAACTCCCGTAGATCAAACTATAACGATCGGCACTGCTCCCAACGAGAAAGAATTAACGATCCTTTATGACGATACATCAGGTTTATTAAGACTCCGCAACGCTGACGGCCAAGTCGTATTTCAGAATAACCTGAAAATGGGCATGAATTATACTTCTTTCTCGATCGTAGACAATTCTACAAGCCCTTACACATACACGCCGATACTTGCAGAATTTGATGAGTCAGTCGTCCCGAACGGATCAGCTTCCGATTTAGCGGCAACAAGTTCAACTCTTAGAATGTGGGTTGATGACGGCTCCGGCACTATGCAGCAATTAACCGCGCAGGTTTATTTTAACCCCGACGGCACATTTGCATCCGTAAATGATATAGTAGGCTCTTTCGGAAATGTTACCGCAGACAATTTCAGAATCGTACCTTCTGAGAACGGTCAATATTTAGAGATTCAGCAGGATAAGAACCTTGCAACACCGAGCGGAAGTTATCAGATTTTAGCGCAAATCAACATCGGCGGACATCACTCAACGAAGACTACAATTTATGACGATCTCGGCAACAAACACACGTTAGAAGTAAATTTCAAGAAATTAACCGAGAACCGCTGGCGTTGGGAGGCTTTCCTCGTAAATGATGACGGCCAAATCGAATATAACGTCGGAATGCCCGAACCTAATTGCGGAGAAATCGAATTTAACGGCGACGGCACAATCAATAACGCAGTAACAAGCGCAGGCACTAGAACATTATCGAGCGAAGGAAATGTTTACGCAGAAATTAATATCCCCTTCAGCATGGACGGCTCTGAAAATAGCAGCGTTTTACTTAATTTCGGCGGCGGTATCGGCAGAAGTGCAGGCGATATTCTTAACGGCGTAACGCAATTTGCTTCAGAGACAACTACAAAAGCTGTTTATCAGGACGGCTACGAAATGGGAGTCCTTGAAAATTTCTCAATCGGCCAAGACGGAACTATCACGGGCGCATACTCAAACGGGAAAAATATTCCGTTATATAGAGTCGCAATCGCAACATTTGCAAATGAACAGGGCCTCGAAAAAGTTGGTGATACGATGTTCCGCGAGTCAGTGAACTCCGGCACAGCAAATATCGACCCCGCACAAATTAACGGCAAAGGAACAATAATTTCGCAGACTCTCGAAATGTCAAACGTCGATTTAACAGAGGAATTTACGCACTTAATAATCGCGCAAAGAGGCTTCCAGGCAAATACGCGCGTCATCACTACAAGCGATCAAATTTTAGAAGAAGTCGTCAACCTCAAGAGATAATAAATAAAATTTTTCCCCTGTCTGATAATAAAGGCGGGGGATTTTTTTGCGTTTTTTGCTATACTTGAGACACTAAATTTATTCACAGGAGAATCTATAATCATGAGCAATAACGCATTTGAATCAAGGCTCGCTAAATATTATGACGAGTTGAAATGGCTTTATTATGAGCTTTACGGAAATGATAAGCAGGCATTTGATTATTTCTGCTCCATGCTTCGTAAATGCTGGCTTGAACGTAATGATTTATTGAAGGAATTGGACGACGCGCGCGAGGTTATTCCGAACTGGTACGCAAATAATGACATTCTCGGCATGATGATGTATACAGAGTGTTTCGGGAAGACTCTACAGGGCATTAAATCTCACATTGATTATATTCAAGAATGCGGAGTAACTTATTTGCACTTAATGCCGTTACTTGACAGCCCGGAAGGACGCAGCGACGGAGGTTATGCAGTGTCAGACTTCAGGAAAGTTAGACCCGACTTAGGCACTATTGAAGACCTTGCAGACTTGGCCGCAAAATGTCATTCACTGGGTATAAGTGTATGCCTTGATTTCGTAATGAATCACACAAGCGAGGATCACGAATGGGCAAAACGTGCACGAAATGGCGAGAAGGAATATCAAGACCGTTATTTTTTCTTTGACAACTGGGAGATCCCGAATCAATTCGAGCAAAATTTACCCGAAGTTTTTCCGACAACAGCACCCGGAAATTTCACATATTGTCAAGAGGCCGGCAAAGTCGTAATGACAACTTTCTATCCGTATCAATGGGATTTAAATTACCGCAATCCAGTAGTGTTTAATGACATGACAGAAAATATGCTCTTCTTATGCAATCAAGGCGTAGATATTATAAGACTCGACGCTGTGCCCTATATCTGGAAGACTCTGGGTACTAATTGCAGAAATCTCCCGCAGGTTCATACGCTCGTTAGAATTATGAGAATGGCCGCTGAAATAGTTTGTCCGGGAACGCTTTTATTAGGTGAGGTCGTTATGGAGCCTTCTAAAGTTGTCCCATATTTCGGAACTGTCGAGAAACCCGAATGCAACATGTTATACAACGTTACGACAATGGCCAGCACTTGGCACACGGTAGCGACTCAAGATACACGATTGATGAAGCACCAGTTAGCGAGCGTCTTTGCACTCCCGAAAGAATATGTTTTCTTGAATTATTTACGCTGCCACGATGATATAGGCTGGGGACTCGATTATGATTTTCTGCGTCAATTCGGAATTGATGAAGTTGCGCACAAAAAATTTCTTAATGACTACTTCAAAGGCGATTTCAAAAATTCACCTTCACGCGGCGAGACATATAACGATGCTCCGGAACTTGGCGACGCTAGAATGTGCGGCACAACTGCTTCACTTTGCGGGCTCGAATCACCTGACAAGGACTCAGCTGTAAAACTTGATATAATGCTTCACGCGTTTTTATTCACTCAAAGCGGGATCCCGGTACTTTACAGCGGCGACGAGATCGGACAGCTTAACTACTACGATTATCACAATGACCCGAAAAAAGCAGAAGACAGCCGTTATCTTCATCGAGGGCCGTTTATCTGGTCAAATGCAGCAAAACGCGAGGACATGACGACTCCAGAAGGCAAAATTTTTAACGCGATAAAAACTTTAATGGGCTTGCGTGATACTTTGTCGGTGTTCTCAAATTCGGCTGATACGTGGCTGATTGAGACAAATAATGATCACGTTTTAGGAATCGGGCGTTATTACGGCGAGAAGACCAAGAAAGAAAAAATGTTAGCGTTCTTCAATTTCAGCGGGGAGACTCAATTTATTTCAACGAGTGAGAATCTCGGCGGGATATTCAAGTATCACAACATGATAACTGGCGAGAAATTCAACAATTACGGCACAGGACAAATAAAACTTGAGGGATTCGGCTTCTTGTGGCTGCTTGCTGAACTGTAGAGAGAAAAAAACTCCGGGATTTATGCATTTTCCCGGAGATAAATTTTTTATTCGCGCTTCTTTTCGTCATCGTCGAGTGGCGGAATATCGGGCAAAATTTCTATTTCTTCGCCGTCAGAGTGTGAATCAGAATCTAATAAAATTTCTTCCGGTGCTTCCTCGATTTTAATTTCTTCGTCGTCATCAGGGAGAAGCAAAACAGGTTCTTCCGTTATGGAGTCATCTAAATTTTCTAGTTCCGCTAAATCAGAGTCTAATTCTGCGGGTTCTTCCTCAATGACAGTTAATTTTGAGGGCTGTTCTGATTCTGCAATTTCTTCGGGGGCTGCAAGAATTTCTACTATTTCATCAGGAGTATCTAACTCTTTAAGCTCTGCCGGTTCCTCTATTAAGATAACTTCTTCAGGCTCAGACTCAGACTCGGACTCTAACTCTTCAACAGCGGGCAATATTTCTGATTCGTTAAGCTCTTCAGGTGATTCAAGTTCGGGGGATTCTTCTTCCTCGCTGGACTCGTGAATCTCTTCAAGCGGTACAACTTGCAACTCTTCGTCTTCATCAACAGGAGACTCTATCGCGTTCAATTCTTCGGAAGGTTCATCTGCTGCAACGTCATCAAGTTTTTCTGATTCAGGCGCGCTTGATTCTTCAGGTTCGGGGGACTCTGTGTCTGATTCTGACTCTTGCTCTAGTTCTAAAGGCGGTAATACAGACGTTATATCAACAATATCGTTGTCTCCTTCTTCAGTAATCCCGGACTCTTGACTGTTATCGGGCTTATTAATCGTAATAGTTTCATCGACGGGCAAATCTTTAAATTCTCCGCTATCTTGCAGGACTGGTACAAAAATTGCAATAATTCGAGAATTTTTATTCTTGGCTGCTGCGTCATTGATTGCCTTCATTACCTCGTTATAGAGCCATGAATGATGTTTGCCGCTGTTCTCTAAGACCTGTACTGACTCGACTTTAGGTTCTGCACTGCTCAAGAATCTATTTTCAGGAAGGTTAGACTCAGATTTTCGCGGGGGTTTGATAGGAGTTGATGCAAAATTTTCGAGAGTAGGCACTTTTACGCCTTCTTCGCCTTTCTCGATTCTCCATTCTGCCTCGTGCTTGGCCATGAGATATTTTAGATTCTCAACGCCTCTGTTGAATGTTCTCATTATGTTAATCGGCCTCCTTTGCCCAGACATCGCCAATTTCAGAAACCGTTGCGCCCGCACTTAATTTTTCGCCAGCAAGCTCGATTTTCTCGAATAAATTTTCATAGGGATTTCTTGCTGCTGCCGTTAAACCTGTAGACCAAATATGACCAAGCGTAATGTTATACGGGATTTTTTTGTGCATGGCTATATCTGCTGCGACGGGATAATTTGAATCTGTGATGATCTGATTTGCTATTCTCGTCATTGCTGAATTGTCATAACCGATTTTAACGAGCGGTAATTGTACACGGTCTTTATCGAAATCTCCTGCTTTAGAATACGTTACAGGCAGACTCGACAGCGAGAAAAAGTCCGGCCTCACAGGAACGACCATTATATCAGCAAATTTCATAGCAGCGTCTGACTCTTTTCCCATCAGGGGCGGGCAGTCTATTATAATCCAGTCTTCTTTTGCGTTTGCGTCGGAATCTTTCAAGTTTGATTTAATGCGCAGTGAATCTCTAAAATAGTTCTGCAAAAAATTTAATGCGTCCGTGAAATTATGCGAGGGATCAAGATCTACAGCGAGGACACTATTATGTCTGACAAGCGCAATCTCAGCAAGAATAACAGAAAGGGTTGACTTTCCGACTCCGCCTTTACGGTTGAATACCGCTACTGCAATTTTTGACATGTTAATTAATCACCTGAATCTATTAAAATTTTTATTACAATCCCGCTATATTATACAATCATAGCAAAAACACTGATATAGCAATTACACTTGAATATCTGCAAAAATTTCCTGCATGAACGTATGATAAATTATGTTTCATAGTGATTATAGTAAAAATTTGTGAAGTTATATTATAGTGAAAACACTTAAAAGCTATAACAACAAAGTCAAAATCTTATCTGTTGCTCCCGTTGATGCAGCAAAAACACGTACGAAATAATTTGCGACAATTTTACAACAAACATTTTCGGAAAACTATAACAAAATATTTTTGTTGAGCTAAAAACTTTAATATTTACAAAAAATTTGTTGTATGTGTGCGAGACAAAACCCCTAAAACCCGTTTTTTCTCGCGCTCTTTTTCCCCGCCCGTAATTATAAATGCATGTTTCCGAAAGACTTTAACTATTAAAGTTTATTAGCTATATGCTTGAATGCTCGTAAAAATTTCTTGCTCGTTCACGCTGCTTCATAAATAAAAAATTATATAAGCAAATCACATACATAAAGAAATAAAATTTTTGTGTGAAGCATTAATATAACTGCGAAAAATTAAATTTTTTGTATTGGTAAATGTATTAGTAAAAGCCGCTTTGTTCGTGAAAAATTGAATGAAAAATTTTCTGTGATTATTATAGCAGTTAGACTTGAATACTTGCAAAAAACTTTTCGCCGTAGAGATTACCCCTTCAATCCGGGCGGGCGGGATGTAGAGACTCATACATTTATTTACAATAATGGCTATAAACTTTTCCCGTAAGCAGCAATAATTTTATTTCACGCGCATTATTATAATAATCGACACAAGAACAACAAGCATTCCGATAAAATTTGCAGGTCCGATAACTTCATTATATATCAGCAGACCTACTATAACGGCCGTAACAGGTTCAATCGAGGCTATCACGGGCGCACGGCTTGCATCGCGAATCTTCCTTAATCCTGCATAATAAAGCACATAGGCCAGCGACGTTGGTATTAATCCGTAAAGAAATCCCAGAGTCAAAATTTTCGCATTTATCACTATCTCAGGACGCGCAAATATCAGCAAAAATATCATCGCAAATAAATAACTGTATGCACTCATAATAATTGCGTCAGTCTTCTCACCTGCGAGACGGCCTATTATCGTTACCATTCCATAACCGAAGCCCGTATAAATTCCTGCTAATATCCCGACTACAGAAAAATTATTTGCTTGAATGCTGCCTCCCGTTACTGTCAAGATACAGCCTATAATATTTAATGCAAGCGCAAAAAGTTTCGTGCGTGAAAAATTTTCGTGAAAGATTATTTTACTCGCTGTTGCCGTAAAAACCGGAGCAGTATACATCAATATAGCCGCTGTTCCGACACCGTTTAATTTTATTGACGTGCTGTAACATAAATTAAATATTCCGTTACATATAAGACCTAGCAGCGCACACAGGATTAATGCCCTCTTATCGCGTAAAATTACATTTTTCCCGTGCTTTAACACCGCAAAAGTGAACATTATCACAAATGCTGATGCCATGCGCAAAAAGCTCGTTGATTGAACGCTCACACCCAGCGCGCTCAACTCGTTTACGAAGATTCCTATAATGCCCCATAAGATTCCAGAAATAAAAATATATAGCATGATTTAGCGTTTCTTGCCCTTGTTATATTCTCTGACTGCTGTAATAAATTTCATGACTTTGCGGTAATCTTTGACTCTATTTGACTCAAGTCCTGAGCTCGCATTTACGCCGAATGGACTCGATGACACCTGCAATGCTTCAACTATGTTATCAGGATTCAAACCTCCCGAAAGAAAATAATTTCTCCTGACCGCCCCTAATAATGACCAGTCAAAAGATTTTCCGTGCCCTGCTCCGCCTCCGTCAAGCATAACAAAATCTGCTGTTGAATACATTGCTTTATCTGCGTCAATGGGCTGAGAAATTTTTATAACCTTTATGATCGGGCAGCGTATATATTCACGTAATGCTGCGATATATTCTGCTGTCTCGTCGCCGTGAAGCTGCACCATGTCGAGGCCGGCAATTTCTATAGCCATTGCAATACTTTCGAGTGATGAATTTGCGAATACTCCGACGGATCTAATACCGCTCTTTAATCTGGCTCGCAAATTTCCGGCATATTGAGGCGATACAAAATGTCTGTTACGAGTCTCGAATACAAACCCGACATAATCAGGCATTAACTCATTCATGATATTTATTTCTATTTCGCGGGTAATTCCGCAGATTTTAACTTTTGTCATTGTGTCAGCTCCGTTAATTTATTAATAAATGAATCACTTGCGCCGCTCTCTCTTCCTGCAATGAAGTCAAGAAAATTTTTCAGCTCCGGTTTAATATCGTCTGCATTGCTCTCTGTGTTAAGAAATATAGAATTTCTGCCGTCATCAAGTATTATTTCGGGATTCTCGATTTCTGCTGTCTTGATTGTATATTTGTGCAGACCTCTATCAAACGGGTCAAACTTGCAGACTAATATAACGTATGCGCCCAAATTTCCGGGAGTCAAAGCGTCGAGTCCCATAAAAGCGTGATATTTTCTGTCTAGTAATGAAATGAAGCCGGGATCTTTTGCGAGAATCTCAACATAGAACGTGTAATATTTTTTCTTGTTCGAGTCAATATGCACATTAAATCGCAGGCCTTTAGAGTCCGGAATATCGCAATTTTTGAGAAACTCTATATCACCAGCTTTAATTTCCGGCACAATACGGCGAATCATTTCCCTGCAAAGCTCATTATCATGCATTAGAGAAGCAAAATTTTCATTGTTAATTTCTGTCATCATTTACTCACCACGAAATAAAATAAAAGCAGAGCCGTTTTTCACAAGCCCTGCTAAAATTATATCAGGTAAATTCAAGTTTTATTATTTCACAAGCTCGACTTCAGGTTCAGAAGGCAGACTGAACAACGGAATGAATCTATCAAGCCCCGTCAACGTGAATAACAGCATAGAAATTACAGCAATCCACGCTAAATAATTGTGCATAATAACATCTGTAACAGTTACATTTACCATCGGATAAACGGCTTCAACTATTCCGGCAAAGAACGCTAAATAAACGTGCCAAGGAATTAACTGCGAACCGAATACTCCCATAGCATCGGCAAAAGTAGCATTTCTCAGAGCTAATTTATACATTGCTTTATCGCTGCCCTTGACGTGTGTATCAGTTAAATTTTTGATTATGGGACTAATTGTAACTATCTGCGCCATTTCATCAGCAAGCGCGGCATTTCCCAGCAAGCATAATAACCCATTTGCAAACATTAACTGCCTGACACTTCGTACGCACTTCATTACGATTCTTGCTATACCGTCAAAAGCGTCCATTTTCGCCATTACTCCGCCAAACGCGCCTATCCATAACATCATGACTATAACCCAGCTGCCAGCATCCGCAAAACTTGACTGTACAAGCTCGATAAATTTCATGATGTCCGTAACTGTTCCGGCAATGTAACCGCAAATTAATGAGCCGAGAATACCTGCTCCTAAACAAACAAGCGTATTTGTTCCGATTGCTGCAAGAACTAAGACGATTATTAACGGAATGACCATATAATAAGGCACTCCGGCGCGAACTTGATTCAAAAGTGTAACTGCTGCAGGGCGTTTTTCTTTGAGAGCGTCCCACACTGAAGCGGGAATTTGTGCGATCGCGTCATTTGCGTTGCCGATCGTGTCAGGAAGTCCCATATTTACAGCTGCGAAATAAAATGCTGCTGCACCTGCGGCCAAGCACAAGAACGACCAGAATCCCTGATGTCTGACTCTGTCAACTATTGCGACTCTCTGAAGGCTTGAGCTTACAACTGTTGTATCAGAAATTAGGCCGATATTGTCTCCGAAACATGAACCTCCCGCAATTGCTGAAATCGTGAGAATCATACTGCCGCCTACAATGTGATTCAGCCATAAGAAAATCGGAGCACACGCCGCAAAAGTTCCCCATGATGTACCAGTTGCTATTGAAAGAATTGCAGTTACTAATAATGCAGTTACAGCTACAAGTTTTGCAGTAAGTCCGAGCGATAACGCCATATTAATTATTGAAGCAGCGACACCCGTATCCATAAAGCATGTAGCAACAGCATAGGCCATTTGCAGAATCAAGAATACGATTAAGATATGCTTTAAATTTTCGATAGCAGCGTCCATTAAGTCATTAAATTTGATTTTGCCGATGAACATTCCGACAAGCACAGCATAAACCAGCGCAAGAGGTGCAGCCATTAACACATCAAGGCCGGGGCCAATTTTGGAATTCATCAGCACGCCTAAAACAATAACAGGACTCAATTTAATTAATGCTAACATGATTAAATTAATCACTCCTGAAAAAATGAATTTCTTGAATATTTTAGCAGATTCTATCAGGAAAATTTACAAGTATATAATTAATGCACATATTTCTGACCCTATGCAGGGCGATAAAGTCCCCTTACAATTGGTTCCGCCCACCCACCCACCCGTTTATGCTCTGGAGTCGCGTTTATAGAAAGTTTTTCTCACATTATTACGGACATATACGATAATAGCGCACAAAATATAATCACGAGAGTATCGCGAAATTTCCAGATTAAAGGCTTTCTGCGAGTTCTGATTTTTCCGCCGTTATAGCCTCGTGCAGTCATGGCTAATGCGATTTCATCAGCTCTGCGGAATATTATAACGAAAAGCGGAATCAATACCGGAAAAAATGATTTTACGCGCTGAAATAGATTCCCCTGATCCAACCTTGCGCCCCGTGATAATTGAGCCTTTATAATTTTGTCCGTCTCGTGAGTCAATAACGGGATAAATCTTAACGCAAGACCTATCATTAACGCGCTTTCATGTGCAGGAAATTTTATTTTCTCAAGTGGAGTTAATAACACGTCAAGCCCGTCCGTTAATTCTAATGGAGCAGTCGTCATAGGCAATAACAGCGCATAAAGCATTAACACAATTAATCTGGCTGTCAGAAATAAAGCCTGCGCAAATTCGCTCATGAACAAATTAAATATAAACGTGAACGCAGCAAGATATAATATAGGCCGAACAGATTTAATCATGACACGAAACGAAATTTTTGACGCTCTCACGATTAACGCAAGCAAGACAGCCCAGCAGGAGAGAATAACAAAATTTTTGACAGCGAAAACCGCCGTAATAATAAATATCAGTCCAAATAATTTTGCGCGCGGGTCTAATTTGTGAATAAACGAGTCTGACGGTACATATTGACCGAGATTTATATTTGCTAACATGAGGGGAACTCCTTTGAAATTATTTCGCGGACTTCATCGGGCGCACCGAACGCAATTAATTTTCCTGAACGAAGCAATAAAATTTTGTCGCTGTAATTCATGGCCATTTGCAAATTATGAGTGATTGTAATTATCGTCCTGCCCTCATCACGCAAAGTGCATAACATATTTAAAATTTGATTCCTGAACACGAAATCAAGCCCCGCTAACGGTTCATCGAGCGCAATACATTCAGGACGAGCCGACAAGACTGACGCAATAGCAATTAATCTTCTTTCACCGCCGGAAAGCTGCAAAGGATTGCGAGTCAGAAAATTTTTGTCAAGCCCGACACACTTAAGCCCGTAAAAAATTGCATCCTCTAAATCATGAGCTTTTAAGCCTGCATTACTGGGAGAAAACGCTAATTCTTCATAGATTGTCGGATTAAATAATTGATCTTCGGGATTCTGGAAAACGAGTCCCACTTTTTGACGCAATTTATAAAGTTCTTCGCCCTTATTTGGAATCGGTGCACCGTTAAAATTTATATTTCCTGACTGAACGTTATATAAGCCGTTCAAATGCTGCAACAGTGTAGATTTTCCGCTGCCAGTCCTGCCGATAATCGAGAGCCACGAGCCTTTGAAAATTTCTGCGCTTATATTGTCGAGTATATTATTTGATTCATCATAAGCGAACGACAAATTTTTTATCTCAAATAATTTATTGCTTGAATGACTCGCGAACTTCACCGGCATAAATTCATCGTCAAATCCGTATAATTTTTTGCGGGATTCGAAATCTTTTGCGCTGCCCTGCCATGTTACAGCACCGTTATAAAATATTATTACGCGGTCAATATCGTCAAGGCTCTCTAACTGGTGAGAAATTTGTATTATCGTCATACCGTTTTTATGAAGTTCACGCAAAATAGATTCTAAATCGTGCCGGCCTTCAGGATCAAGCATTGAGTCGGGTTCATCGAGAATCAAGCAGTCAATTTTTGCAGCAATGACTCCGGCAAGTGCGAGCCTTTGTTTTTCTCCGCCTGACAACGCATGAACGGGAGAATTTTTTTTGTGAGACAATTTTACGAGCGACAAAGCATTATCGACTCTGGATTGAATCTCACTAGGCGATAACCCCTGATTTTCAGGAGCAAAGGCCGTATCATCTTCTACAGTTGACGCGATAATTTGATTCTCTGGATCCTGAAAGACTATCCCGACATGAATATTTTCGCCGTTAATAATGCACTCGCCATCGTAATCATTAATGAGTCCGGCCAAGATTTTAGCAAGAGTAGATTTGCCCGACCCATTATGACCAAGCAGAGCAATTCTTTCGCCTTTGTTCACAAAAAACGAGACGCGTTGTAATGCACGTCCCGTAGATTTTGCGTCATATTTGAACGAAAGCGAGCGCACTTCTATTAACGGGAGATTATTTCTGCTCCTCTGTGCGTTCGACAAGTTCAATCACTGCCATCGGAGACCCGTCGCCTTTGCGTGCACCGAGTTTGACGATTCTTGTATAACCGCCTTTATCGAAGCTCTTATACTTCGGGGCGATCTCCTGAAATAATTTCGTAGCTGCCTCTTTGTGGGGCATTTTCGAGAAAACTACGCGTATATCATGAACGCTGCCGCCTCTTGCGCGGGTGATTAGTTTTTCTGCGACACGTCGTAATTCTTTAGCTCTTGTTACAGTCGTTGTGATTTGACCGTTAAGAAATAAACTAGCTGCCATATTTCCGAGCATTAAATGTCTATGGCTGCCGTAACGTCCTAACGTTCTATGGTCTACATGATGTCTCAATTATGAGTCCACCTCCTTAGATGATTTCTTGCTTGATTTAGTAGATTTACCTGCAGATTTCTTTTTCTTGGGCTTCTCCGGTTTTGCTTCAGGTTCCGGGGCCGGTTCTGACTCTTCTTCAGGTTCAAATATAGAGTCGAGTGTCGGTTCTGATTCTGGTGTAACTTCGGACTCTTGAGTCTCTGGAGATTCGCTTTCTGACGAGTCATCAACTTTTGCTGCTCCGGGCTTGCTGGGCTTGAGAGAATATCCCATTGACGCAAGTTTTTCTTCGATTTCGGTGAGAGACTTTCTGCCGAGATTGCGAATCTTTAACAGGTCATCGCGGGACTTCTGAATCAGATCGCCGATAGTGTTCATGCCGCCGCGAAGTAAGCAATTTTCACTTCTGATACTTAATTCGAGCTCATGAATCGGATTATCAGGTAAAGTCTGAGGCTTGGGCTGTTCTGCTTCTTCTGTGCCTTTACCTTTTCCAGCTTTATCACGAACTTTTTCAACTTCTGCGGGCTGTTCTTTGAGCTGGGCAGACTCGACACTTTCTGAAATTTTCATGAAGTAATCTGCTGCAATGTCTGCGGCCTGTTTTACTGCTTCTTTCGGAGTGATTGCGCCGTTAGTCCACACTTCGAGAATTAATCTTTCATAGTCTATGCTTTGATCTACTCTTGCGGGCTCGATCTCGTAATTAACGCGGGTAACAGGCGAGAAAATTGCATCTGCCAACATTGCGTCAAGCGGCATAGGCGGTTGTGCGGGGCGTTCACGTTCAGCAGACAAATAGCCGACTCCCTGCTGTATATAAATTTCCATTATGACGTGCGCGCCGGGCTCAAGAGTGCATAAAATACCATTTCCGACGAACTCGAAATCAGTATCATATATAGTATTCAAGTCTTGAGCGGTAATTATTCCCGGGTTTACTTCGCGCGTGAAAAAGTCTTTGCCGAGATCCTCAGAGTCAAGAGTCAAAATCTTATATTCTCCCGCCGGTAAATCATTCTTTGCCTTAATGGGAATATGCTTGAGATTCATCAAGATTTCGATTACATCTTCTCGAACGCCTTTAATCGTGCTGAACTCGTGCAAAACGCCGTCGAGCCTCAAAGCAGTAGCAGCCGCCCCCTTTATTGACGAGAGCAGAAGCCGCCTTAAAGCATTACCCAGCGTATCACCGTAGCCGCGTGCTAATGGCTCAATCGATAATTTGCTGTAATCTTGACTTGCTTTCTCGATAAAAATTTTAAAACTTGTCTCCATATATTAAACACGCCTTCTCTTAGGAGGTCTGCATCCGTTATGAGGAATAGGAGTCGCGTCCTTGATTAAATTGACCTGAAGTCCAGCCGCTTGAAGAGATCTAATCGCGCTCTCTCTGCCGGGGCCGGGACCTTTTACGATAACGTCAATTTCCTGCACTCCCTGATCCTGTGCACCCTTTGCGACCTGCTGTGCTGCGATTTGAGCTGCAAACGGTGTAGATTTTCTCGTACCCTTGAAGCCGACATTGCCGCCGCTTGCCCAAGTGATAATATTTCCGCCGCGGTCACTAATGCACATAATCGTATTATTGAATGTCGAATAAATGTGCGCTACACCGTAATTTATATTTTTCTTCTCGCGCCTCTTGCCTTTACGAGCCTGAGCTGTTCTCTTTGCCAAGTTCTTTACCTCCCGTTAATGCTATTTCGTCGCCATTTTCTTGTTAGCGACAGTTCTTCTCGGACCTTTGCGGGTTCTTGCGTTGGTCTTAGTGCGCTGGCCTCTGACTGGGAGTCCTAAGCGATGACGAGTCCCACGATAACAGCCTATGTCAATAAGCCGTTTAATGTTCATGGAAATTTCGCGCCTTAAATCACCCTCGACCTTGTGATTATCTTCTATTTCACGGCGTAATTTCTGAGTATCTGCCTCGCTCAAGTCTTTGACTCTGATATTAGGATCTACGCCTGTTGCCGCTAAAATTTTCTGTGAAGTCTTGAGACCGATTCCAAAAATGTAAGTTAAGCCGATCTCCACCCGTTTGTCTCTGGGTAAATCTACTCCTGCGATACGTGCCATTTATTTAATTACCTCCTGACACCTTGTCTCTGCTTGTGTCTTGGATTGCGCGAACATATTACACGCACAACACCATGACGGCGGATTACTCTGCAAAATTCACAAATAGGCTTTACTGAAGGCCCTACTTTCATAATTTATAACCTCCGCTATTTATAACGATAAATAATTCTGCCCCTCGTTAAATCATAAGGGGATATTTCAACGAGAACTTTATCACCGGGTAAAATCCTGATGAAGTGCATTCTCATTTTGCCGCTGACGTGAGCCAGAACTCTATGACCGTTTTCAAGCTCGACTCTAAACATAGCATTTGGCAGCGGTTCCGATATTACGCCCTTGATTTCCATTACGTCTTCTTTGCCGGAAGCCATTTATTTACATTCCCCATTTCGTTAAAATCTCCGGCCCATCGTCGAGAATCGCTATAGAGCGTTCAAAATGTGCCGCGTCAGAACCGTCTACTGTTGATACTGTCCAGCCGTTAGAGCCGACTTTTACATCTTCTGCGCCTGACATGATCATAGGCTCAATTGCTATTGTCATGCCTCTTTGCAGCGTTACGCCCTGTCCTGATTCGCCGTAATTAGGAATCTGCGGAGCTTCATGCATTTTCTTGCCGATGCCGTGTCCTGTGTAATCACGTACTATACCAAAACCGAGCGGCTTTACAAAACTTTCTATTGCGTGCCCTATGTCGCCGAGTGTGTGCCCGGCAAGAGCAGCTTTTATCGCACGATTAAGCGACTCTTCTGTAATTTCGAGCAATTTTTTACGGGAATCGCTTATATTTCCAACGGGAAAAGTGCAGGCCGCATCACCGCACCAGCCGTTTACATATGCTCCCACGTCAACGCTGATTATATCGCCCTCTTGAAGGATTCTGTTAAAATCTGGAATCCCGTGAACGACTTCTTCATTTATTGACGCGCATATAGTACCGGGAAAAGGAGTCATATTTGCTGCCGGCTTGTAGTTCTTGAATGCGGGAATGCCGTTATTTTTGCGTATATGCTCCTCTGCGAGTCTGTCAAGCTCACCGGTTGATATTCCGGGTCTGACTGCCTCGCGCATAATGTCAAGCACTTCTGCTGTAACACGTCCTGCAACTCGCATTAATTCAATTTCTTCTGGCCGCTTAATCTTTATCATGCTGCAAAACTTTCTGAACACGCGAAAAAATTTCATCAGGTGTCCCCGTTGCGTTAACCTCGAACAATAAGCCCTTATCACCATAAAACTTGATTAACGGCTCTGTCTGCTCGTGAAAGACTTTAAGACGGCTTCTGATAGTTGCTTCGTTGTCGTCGTCTCTGACATAAAGCTCACCATTGCAGGACGGGCAAGTTTTATGCTCATGAATATTAGTAACATTTCCGCATTCCTTGCAGACTCCACGGCTTGTGAGACGCTTTATAATTTCCTCGTCAGGAACAGAGAACAATATAACGCCGTCAATTTTTGCGACCCCATCGAGAAATTCAGCCTGCGCCTTTGTACGCGGAAAACCGTCGAGCATAAAGCCTTTATCCGGGGCTAAATTCTTCAGGGTATCAGCGACCATTTTATTTACTACTTCATCAGGGACTAATTGACCTGCATCCATAAATTTTTTTGCTTCGAGTCCCAGCGGAGTATTATTCTTTAAATTGTGCCTGAAAATATCTCCCGTCGAAATATGTTCGAGTTCGTGTTCTAATTTTAACAGTGCTGCCTGAGTACCTTTTCCGGCCCCGGGAGCACCTAACAATACGAGTCTCATGATTAACCCCTTAGAAGACCTTTACGGCCGCCGCCGGATTTCTTGAGAATCCCGTCATAATGCCGCATAAGTAATTGAGCCTCGATCTGATTAATCGTATCCATTGCAACGCCTACGACGATTAATACTGCTGTTCCTCCGAAATAGAAGCTGTTAATATTCAATACGCTTGACATAACGTTTGGAATCAATGCAATAATCGCGAGAAAAACTGCACCGCCGAGCGTGATTCTTTCCATCACGCGTGTAATATAATCTGATGTAGGGCTGCCGGGTCTGATTCCCAGAATAAAACCGCCGTATTTCTTCATATTATTTGCTATATCAGTAGGGTTAAAGACTACAGCTGTGTAGAAATACGAGAAAAATATAATCAATGCAACGTAGCACAAAATATAAAATACGCTGTTCGGGGCAAATAAACCGCTGATGAATCTTCCGGCCGTTGTATCACTGAAATAATTTGCAATTGTGTACGGGAAAATTAATAATGAGCTCGCAAAAATTATCGGGATAACTCCTGATTGATTCACCTTCAACGGGATAAATGTACTCTGACCGCCATAAATTTTATTGCCGACGACTCTTTTTGCGTACTGAACCGGGAGTCTGCGCTGGCCTTCCTGCAATAAAATACAGCCTGCAACTACGATGACCATTAAAACAAGGCCGATTAACAGCGCAATTACACTTAATGAGCCTAAACGTACCATGCTCCAAGTCTGCAAAATCGCTTCAGGGATTCGCGCGACAATACCAGCAAAAATTAATAATGATATGCCGTTGCCGATTCCGTGATCTGTTAATTCTTCGCCGAGCCACATAACAGCCATTGACCCAGCTACAAGAGTTACGACGACTAAGACCCATTCAAACGCGCCGCCCTGCATAATGCCAAGACCTCTAAGCCATGCCGTCATGCCTATTGCCTGAACGAGAGCAAATAATACAGCCCCGTAACGAGTCCATTGAGTAATTTTCTTGTGTCCGTCGGTTGAGTCCTTCTGCAATTTCTCAAGAGTCGGGAAAATTACCACTAATAACTGCATGACGATACTTGAATTAATATAAGGCGCAACACCCAGCGAGAATATACCAAAACGGGAAAGAGCACCGCCCGAAAATAAATTCAAGAAATCCATAACTCCGCCGCCGGTGTTAAATAAACTCGCCATTGCAGCACGATCAACGCCGGGACTGGGGATATAAGCTCCCAGACGGAAAATAAATAATATCCCCAGCGTAAAAAATATTCTGCGCTTCAGGTCGGGTAACCTGAAAATATCTCCAAGCGACCCGAACATTTACGCTACCTCATGAGAACCGCCGGCTGCCTCGATTTTCTTTGCAGCACCTTCACTGAATGCAGCGGCCTTTATCTTGAATGACTTTGTAAGCTCACCATTTGCGAGAATCTTAACGGGTAATTTTTTCTTGACGATTCTAGCTTTGTAGAGAACTTCAAAATCTATTTCTGCACCTGAATCAAATTTTTTCTCGAGTACATCAAGATTCACAATCTGGAAAACTTTTGCGAATCTGTAATTATTAAATCCGCGCTTAGGAGTTCTACGAGTCAACGGCATTTGACCGCCTTCAAAACCGGGTCTGACACCGCCGCCCGTTCTTGATTTGTCGCCCTTGTTGCCTTTGCCGGAAGTTTTACCGTGTCCGCTTCCGATTCCCTGTCCTAAACGTTTTGATTTATGAGTGCTGCCCTTTGCCGGGTGCAGATCATTTAACGTAATCATTATTCTTGCACCTCCCATTTAACTAGGTGCCGCACGTGTTCAAGCATTCCGCGAATTTGAGGTGTGTCCTCGTGTTCGACTTCAGAATTTAATTTTCTGAATCCCAATGCTTTAATTGTGCGTTTCTGTCTTTCGGGGAAACTAATTGCGCTCTTGATCCATTTTGCTTTAATTTTGGCCATGATGTTCACTACTCCCCGATAACTGCGGCTTCATCCGGAGCTGCTGTTTCTTCTGCTTCGACTTCACCTGCAAGCCCGCGCAACTTCATAATTTCGTCTTCTGTGCGGGTTATCTTGATCGCCTCAAGTGTTGCATGTGCTACATTGATAGCGTTTGAGGTTCTGCCGGTAACTTTTGTAACAACGTCCTTGACTCCGCCAAGCTCCATAATTGCACGAACGACTCCGCCTGCGATGACTCCTGTTCCTGCGGGTGATGGCTTGAGCAAGACTCTAGCTGCTCCGAACTCACCTACTACAGGGTGCGGGATTGTGTCTCCGTCGTGTTTGACTGTTACTAAATTTTTCTTAGCTTTCTCGATTCCTTTGCGAACGGCCTCGGCGATTTCCTTTGCTTTTCCGATTCCTGTGCCGACCTGACTTGAGCCATCACCGACAACAACGAGAACAGCAAATCTGAATCTCTTACCGCCTTTAACGACTTTGCTGACACGATTAATCGCTACAACGCGTTCTTGAAGTTCGATTGATTCTAATTCATTTTTTCTGGGCATTAGAATATTAAGCCTCCTTCACGGGCTGAGTCTGCTACAGCCTGAATCTTTCCGTGATAGGCATGGCCTCCCCTGTCAAATACAACAGAAGTAATGCCCTTCGCCTTTGCACGTTCTGCTATGGTCTTGCCGATAACTTTTGCAGCCGCTATGTTGCAGCCTCCCTTGAGTTCCGGTTGTAATGCCTTCTCAAGAGTTGACGCACTCACAAGTGTGTGGCCTTTGTCATCGTCAATGACTTGTACATAAATATTCTTCAAGCTCCTGAACACACAAAGCCGGGGCTTCTCTGCTGTGCCTGAAAGAGTCTTGCGTAATCTCTCATGTCTTATTACGCGCATATCGTTTCTGCTTCTCTTCTTCATGTTTTATTTTGCTCCAGTCTTTCCGGCCTTGCGGATAATGTATTCATTCTCGAATTTGATACCCTTTCCGTGATAAGGCTCAGGCGGCCTGAACTCTTTTATTAGCGCACAAGTTTGTCCGACTAATTCTTTATCAATGCCGCGAACGTGAAATTTAATCGGGTTCTCTACAACAATTTCAATACCTTCGGGCGGGTTAAATTCTATCGGGTGAGAGTAGCCGAGATTCAGGACTAATTTTTTGCCCTGTAAAGCTGCTCTCCAGCCTACGCCGACGATTTCAAGAGTCTTCGAGAATCCTGTTGTAACGCCCGTAATCATGTTTGCGATTAAAGCTCTTGTCATTCCGTGCCATGCGCGAGTCTGTTTCTCGTCATCTGCTCGGTTTACTTTAACGAGTCCGCCGTCGATTTCGAGACTAATTCCGGGCATTAATTTAGCGTGTAATTCACCTTTAGGGCCTTTGACGATAATATCATTTCCCTTGAGATCAACGCTTGCGCCTTTTGCGATTTCTACTGCTTTGCGTCCGATACGAGACATTTATAAATTCCTCCTCTTACCAGACATAGCAGAGAACTTCTCCGCCGAGACCGAGTTTATTTGCTTCTAAGCCTGTCTTCAAACCTTTTGACGTAGAGAGAATTGCAAGCCCTAGACCGCCCATAACAACGGGTAATTTGTCGCGTCCTACATAGATTCTGCGTCCCGGTTTGCTTATGCGTCTAAGTCCCTGAATGACTCTCTCTTTGCCGTTGCCGTATGATAAATAAATCCTGATTTCCGCGTATGGTTTTGCAGGATCCGTTATCATTCTAAAATTGCGTATATAGCCCTCATCTTTGAGAATCCTTGCAAGGGCTAATTTCATTTTGCTCGAAGGAATGTCAACGCTTTCTGCATAGATCATATTAGCATTTCTTATTCTTGTGAGCATATCTGCAACAGGGTCATTAACGTACATATTTAAATTTAACCCCTTCCGATTACCAGCTTGATTTAACAACGCCGGGGAATACTCCCTCACGCGCCATTTTTCTAAAGCAGCATCTGCACATATCAAACATTCTGATATAACCGTGAATCCTGCCGCATAAAGGACAGCGATTATATTTTCTTGTGCTGAATTTCGGCGTCTGCATTGCTTTATTCTTGAGTGCCTTACGTGCCATTATTAAGCCTCCCTGCCTGTCCTGAATGGAAGTCCTAAGCCCTTTAACAGTGCAAATGCTTCCTCGTCCGTTTTCGCGCTTGTTACAATTGAGATATTCATACCTCTTGAGCGAATAACTTTATCATAGCTTATTTCAGGGAAAATTAACTGTTCTCTCAGACCGAGATTATAATTTCCGCGTCCGTCAAAACCTTTGCGCGTTATACCCTGAAAATCTTTAATCGCAGGAAGTGCAAGAGATACTAACCTGTCCAAGAACTCCCACATTTTTGCGCCCCTCAAAGTAACTGCACAGGCAACGGGCATATTTTGACGAACCTTGAAGCCTGCAATTGACTTTTTCGCGCGCTTTAACAACGGAGCCTGGCCGGTGATTGCGCGTAATTCATTTATTGCTGCGTCCATAAATTTAATATCGAGCTTTGCATCGCCGACACCGATATTTACGACGATTTTCTCAATTTTGGGCAGCTGCATAACGTTTTTATAGCCAAATTCACGGAGTAAAGCCGGGGCAACATCATTCTTATATTTCTCAAGCATTCTAGGTGTGATTGCCATAGATTAAAGCCCTCCCCTGTCGATTATTTCGCCGCACTTCTTGCAGACACGGACTTTTTTTCCGCTCTCAAGAAAACTAGTGCCGACTCTTGTAGCTTTTCCGCACTGGGGGCAGACAAGCATTGCTTTACTCGCATAAATAGGAGCTTCCTGCTTGATCATGCCGCTTTGAGGATTAGTCTGCGTTGCTCTGACGTGGCGAGAGACCATGTTAACGCCCTCGACGACAATTAAATCACGCTCAGGGATTCTGCGGATAATCTTGCCTTCTTTGCCTTTATCTTTGCCGGAGATAACTTTAACCCGGTCATTTTTCTTTAATCTTACTGTCATGATAAATTCTCCTATACGACTTCAGGAGCAAGCGACAAAATTCGCATGTATTTCTTCGCTCTAAGCTCACGACCGACCGGCCCAAATATACGAGTTCCCCTCGGCTCGCCGTTAGCGTCGATTAATACTGCTGCATTGTCATCAAATCGAACATAGGTCCCATCTTTGCGTCTGATTTCCTTCTTTGTGCGCACGATAACAGCTTTAACAACGCTGCCCTTAGGGATATTGCTGTTCGGTATTGCTTCACGTACGGACGCTACAATAACATCGCCGATTGTGCCGTAACGTCTTTTACTGCCGCCCATTACCTGAATGCAGAATAATTTTCTTGCGCCGGAATTATCAGCAACGTTCAGAACTGTAGTTAATTGAATCATGATTAATCCTCCTGAACTCCTTCTGCAATTACTTCGGCATCAGAACCGAAAACGGGTGCCTGTCTCATTATCTCGACTAATTCCCAGCGTTTTGTTTTGCTTAATGGTCTAGTCTCTCTGATACGGACTTCATCACCCATCCCGCATTTATTTTCTGCGTCATGAGCTACATATTTTTTTGCGCGTTTAATTCTTTTGCCATATAACGGGTGCTCGGCCATGCGTTCAACTCGGACGACTATAGTTTTGTCCATTTTGTTGCTCACGACTATACCCGTGCGAACTTTACTAGGCATTTTCTGCCGCTCCCCTTTCTGCTGCGTTTTTCTCTGATGCGATTGTCAGGAGTCTTGCTATAGTCTTCCTGACCTCACGGATTCGGCTTGTATTCTTCAAGTGCCCGACGGCATTCTGGAAACGCAGATTAAATAATTCTGTCTTGTACTCTTTGATTTTCCCGGAAATTTCTTCGAGTGTAAGCTCTCTTAATTTCTCCGGCTTTACGCTTGCGTCCATCAGGCTAGTCACTCCCTCCACTGCGTACCATGCGAACCTTTACGGGCAGTTTGTGGCTTGCTGTCCTGAAGGCTTGCTGTGCGACATCTTCTGTGATTCCGGAAAACTCGAACAGTACGCGGCCTCTCTTAACTGCGGCTACCCAGTATTCCGGTGCTCCTTTTCCTTTACCCATACGAGTTTCCAAAGGCTTCTTCGTGTAGGGTCTGTCAGGGAAAACGCGGATCCAGATTTTGCCGCCCTTCTTCATTTTACGTGATATAGCGACACGAGCTGCTTCGATTTGTCTAGCTGAGAGCCAAACATTTTCGAGAGCCTGAATGCCGTAATCGCCGAAATCTACTTTTGTGCCGCCCTTAGAAATTCCCCTCAACGGAGATCTATGGGACTTACGAAATTTTACGCGGCTAGGCATTAACATGATTTATGCCCCCTTGTTAGCCGGCCTGTTTCGCGCCGGACGTGCCGGAGCTTGTGCCTTCTCGTTTTGTCTGTCTCTGTAAATCCAGACTTTGCAGCCGATTACGCCATACATAGTAACAGCTTCTGCAAATCCGTAATCAATATCTGCTCTAATTGTTGAAAGCGGCAATTGTCCCTCGTTGTACCATTCTGTACGAGCGATTTCTGCACCGCCTAAACGTCCTGCAACCTGAGCTTTAATGCCCTTGACTCCGGCTTTAGTTGCTCTGAAAATTGCCTGCTTCATTGCACGTCTGAATGATACGCGGCGTTCGAGTGAGCTTGCGATTCCTTCTGCTACTAACTGGGCTTCTACGTCGGGATTCTTGATCTCGTGAACGTTGACCATTACTTTACCGCCGGTGATGGCCTGAAGTTCGTTCTTGATGTTCTGAATCTCGTTGCCGCCCTTGCCGATTACGACACCGGGTCTAGCTGTATGAATCGTAAATCTTACGACCGGTCCGACGCGTTCAATTTCAATGCGTGAAATTCCTGCGCCTTCCCATTTTTTCATTATATATTTACGCAGCTTTAAATCTTCGTGTAATTTTTTTGCGTAATTTTTCTTGTCGGCGAACCATCTCGACTGAAATTCGCTTGATACTCCGAGACGATAGCCTATTGGGTGAACTTTCTGTCCCATTTACAAAATTTCCTCCTACTTACGCTCGCCGAGCTTGATGACTACATGCGATGTTTTATGCACATAGGGATGAGCGCGTCCCATTGATACGGGTCTGAAACGCTTCATCATAGGGCCTTGATTCGCATAAGCCTCACAGACAAACAATTTGTCTAAGTCCATGCCGTAATTATGTTCAGCGTTTGCCATTGCACTGTTTAACACTTTTAAGATAATGCCGGCTGCTCTCTTGTCGCTGAATTTGAGTATTACAACGGCCTCCTCTGCACTTTTCCCGCGAATAAGCTCCAACACCTGACGGACTTTATACGGGGAAATTCTTGCATTTTTCGTCATTGCTTCGGCTGTCTTCATTTCTGCCATGAAAAATTTTCCTCCCGCTTATTTCTTCTTGTCCTGTCCGGCGTGATGTCCAAATTTGCGCGTTGGTGCAAACTCGCCGAGCTTGTGCCCTACCATATTCTCACTTATATAGACGGGTAAATGCATTCTCCCGTTATGAACTGCGATTGTATGGCCGATCATCTGAGGCACCACTGTAGAACGTCTTGACCAAGTCTTAACAACTTTTTTATTGCCTGAAACGTTCATAGCTTCTATTCTGTCTAAGAGCCTTTGTTCGACAAAAGGCCCCTTCTTTGTTGAGCGCATTTATCTTCAGCTCCTTTTACTTATCATAACGCCCGCGGACGATTAATTTATCAGAAGGCTTGCGTTTGCGTGTCTTGTAACCCTTTGCAGGGGTTCCCCAAGGCGATACAGGGTGCTTGTTTGATTTACTCTTGCCTTCACCGCCGCCCATAGGGTGATCTACGGGGTTCATTACCATACCGCGAACAACCGGCCTGCGACCTTTCCAGCGCATTTTTCCGGCCTTACCCAGTGAAATATTGTCATAATCTTCGTTGCCTACCTGACCTACTGTAGCCATGCATTCAAGCAAAATTAATCGTAATTCATTGCTGGGCATTCTGATATAAGCGTATTTGCCTTCTTTGGACATTAACTGCGCGCTTGTACCTGCTGAACGTACTAATTTAGCACCTCCGCCGGGCTGTAATTCGATATTGTGAATAAACGTACCGACGGGAATATCCTTCAGCTTTAAGGCGTTTCCGGGAGTAATATCACTCTCAGGGCCTGAATAAATCGTGTCGCCGACATTAAGTCCCTTGGGCAAAATGATATAACGCTTTTCTCCGTCAGCATAATTAATCAGGGCGATTCTTGCGTTTCTGTTGGGATCGTATTCAACGGTCGCAACTTTTCCGGGAATGCCTAATTTATCACGCTTGAAATCTATAATCCGGTATGCTCTGCGATGACCGCCGCCGATATGACGCATTGTGATTCGTCCGGTGTTGTTGCGGCCTCCGTGCTTGCGTAAATGCACAACGAGTGAGCGTTCCGGTTTGTCTGCCGTAATATCTTCGCGGCCTTGAATCGTCATTTGACGGCGACCCGGCGTATACGGCTTAAATTGTTTAATCGACATGTCTCAAAATCTCCTGTAATTAAATCGAGGCACCCTCGAAAAATTCTATACTCTGGCCGGGCTTGAGTGATACGATCGCTTTTTTCCATGAGCGTGTATAACCCTTTGTCATTCCGCGACGGCGTAATTTACCCTTCACATTCATAGTATTTACTCCGGCGACCTGAACTTTAAAGACTTCTTCAACGGCCTTGCGAATCTGAACTTTATTCGCGTTCTTGTGAACCTCAAAAGTATATTTGCCATAGCCCATTAACGAGCTTGATTTTTCCGTGATTACCGGCCTGATAATAATATCGTGAGCAGTTAAATTCATGCTGAATAGACCTCCTCAATTTTTGCGACTACTTCAGGCGTGAGAATCAAGTTTTTAGCGTTCAGAATATCATAAACGTTGATGCTTGATACGTTAATGCACTTTGCGCCGGGCAAATTTCTTACTGAGCGCGTTACGTTAAGAGCATTTCCGCTGTAGATAACAAGAGTCTTGCCGAATCCAAGCGAGTCAAATAATGCCTTAACTGCTTTCGTTGAGGGCTTCTCGATCTGGTCAAAGCCTTTAACGACGGCCATTAATTCCTCGCGTACTTTATCAGATAAAACGCTCCTTATTGCGAGCTGACGTACTTTCTTGTTCACTTTCTGATGATAGTCTCTAGGGTGCGGGCCGTGAGCTACTCCGCCGTGTGTCCAAATGGGCGATCTTGTAGAACCCTGACGAGCGCGTCCGGTGTGCTTCTGCCTCCATGGCTTTTTTCCGCCGCCTGATACATCACCGCGAGTCTTTGTGCTGTGAGTGCCTTGTCTGCAATTTGCTAAATGGGCAACTACAACTTGATGAATCGCAGCCATATGAACGGGCGTATTAAAAACTTTGTCGGATAATTCCATCTCTCCGGCTCTGTCCCCGTTAAACTCGTAAACTTTTACGAATGGCATAATCTTTTACCCCCTTTAATCTTTCTTGTAGAGGGCAATGAGGCTGTTTTTTGCGCCTGGGACTGCACCTTTTACCAGAATTAAATTATTCTCGACATCAACGGCCATTACAGTGAGATTCTTAACTGTAACTTTGTCGCTTCCCATGTGGCCGGGCATTCTTTTGCCGGGAAAAACGCGGCCGGGATAGGAAATTGCACCGCTTGAGCCTCCGTGTCTATGTTCAACGGACGTACCGTGAGAAAACTGTTGTCCGCCCATATGATGACGCTTGATAACTCCTGCGAAGCCTTTACCCTTTGAGATACCCTTTACGTTGATTTTCTCGCCTGCTGTGAATAAATCTGCTTTGATCTCCGAGCCTACCTCATAGGGCTTTACGTCATTGACTCTGAATTCCCGAAGAGTCTTCTTTGGTTCGAGCTTCAATTTCTCGAACATAACTTTTTGCGGTTTGGACAGCTTATGAGCCTTTACTGACTCAAAGCCGAGAAGAACAGCTGAATAACCGTTCTGTTCAGGGGTACGCAGAGCAACAACAGAGCACGGCCCGGCAGAGACGACCGTAACAGCTACGGCCTGTCCCTCTGAGTCATAAATCTGTGTCATTCCGAGTTTTTTCCCCAGAATCCCAATTGACATAGTTAATTATTCTCCTTACAACTAAAATTTTATCTGTATGTCTACGCCTGACGCTAAATTTAACTGCATCAGTGCATCCATAGTCCTTTGCGTCGGATCTATAATATCAATCAAACGCTTATGTGTGCGCATTTCGAACTGCTCGCGCGCGTCCTTGTCCTTGTGAGGCGATTTCAAAATCGTAATTCTGCCTACTTCAGTCGGTAAAGGAATAGGCCCGGAGACTCTTGCACCCGTTGAGTGAGCTGTCTCGGCGATCTGGGCTGCTGACGCGTCAAGCACTCGATGATCAAACGATTTTAATCTTATGCGGATTTTACGTGCCATGATAATTTACTCGATAATCTGTGTAACAACACCAGCGCCGACTGTATGACCGCCTTCACGAACTGCAAAGCGTAAACCTTCCTCCATTGCGATAGGAACGATTAAATCAACTTCAAATGTTGCGTTATCGCCGGGCATGACCATTTCTACGCCTTCAGGTAATTTAATATTTCCGGTAACGTCCGTTGTTCTGAAATAGAACTGAGGCTTATAACCTGCGAAGAACGGTGTATGACGGCCGCCCTCTTCCTTCTTTAAGACGTAAACTTCACCCTTAAACTTTGTATGAGGAGTAACTGTGCCGGGCTTTGCGAGAACTTGTCCGCGCTCAACGTCTGCTTTGTCAATTCCGCGAAGTAATACGCCTACGTTGTCGCCTGCTTCTGCGCTGTCAATAATCTTTCTGAACATTTCAAGTGATGTAGCAACTGTCTTTGTTGTGTCTCTCTTGACTCCGACGATCTCAACGGGCTCGCCTGCATTGATAACTCCGCGCTCAACACGTCCGGTAACAACTGTGCCGCGTCCTGAAATCGTAAATACGTCTTCAATCGGCATTAAGAACGGTTTATCAATCTCTCTGACAGGATCAGGAATGAAAGTATCGCATGCGTCCATTAAATCATAAATGGGCTTGCAAATAGGATCGTCTTTCTTGCCTGTACCCTTTTCGAGAACTTCAAGAGCTGAACCGCGAATAATAGGAATATCATCGCCGGGGAACTCGTATTTGTTGAGAAGCTCGCGAACTTCCATTTCAACGAGGTCAAGTAATTCAGGGTCGTCAACCTGGTCTGTCTTGTTCATGAAGACAACAAGCGCAGGAACGTTAACCTGACGAGCTAACAAAACGTGCTCACGAGTCTGAGGCATAGGGCCGTCAGCAGCACTAACAACTAAGATTGCGCCGTCCATCTGTGCAGCACCGGTAATCATGTTCTTGATATAGTCAGCGTGGCCGGGGCAGTCGATGTGTGCATAGTGTCTCTTCTCGGTCTGATACTCAACGTGTGCAATGTTGATTGTAATTCCGCGCTCTCTCTCTTCCGGAGCCTTGTCGATCATGTCATATGCTGTATACTCTGCAAAACTCTCTGTAGCTAAACATTTTGTAATAGCTGCTGTTAAAGTCGTCTTACCGTGATCGATATGTCCGATCGTTCCGATATTTAAGTGAGGCTTGGTGCGTTCAAATTTTTCTTTTGCCATTATATAGCAACTCCTTCATAAAATTTAAATATGTGAATGACCCTGCAAAATTTTTTCGCTTACTTCTGCGGGTGTCTGCTCGTAGTGATCAAATTGCATCGAATATGTTGCGCGCCCTGATGTCTTGCTTCTCAAGTCCGTAGCATAACCGAACATGCCGACCAATGGCACAAAGGCTTTAACGATTCTTGCGTTGGCTCTTACGTCCATTCCGTCAATACGTCCGCGCCTCGATGACAAATCACCGATAACATCGCCCAAATAATCTTCAGGCGTAACAACTTCTACTGACATAACAGGCTCCATTAAAACGGGATCAGCGCGTTTCATGGCCTCTTTGAATCCCATTGACGCAGCTATCTTGAACGCCATTTCGGAGCTGTCGACCTCGTGATAACTTCCGTCAACAAGCGTAACTTTAACGCCGATAACGGGATAACCTCCAAGAACGCCGGACTGTACAGCTTCTTCGAGTCCTTTCTCGACTGCTGCAATATATTCTTTAGGAACAACACCGCCGACAATTTTATCTTCAAATTCGTATTTGCTGCCCTCAAGAGGTTCAATTTCAAACACGACATGACCATATTGACCGCGTCCGCCTGACTGCCTGATATATTTTCCTTCTGCACGTGCGGGCTTGCGGATTGCTTCCCTGTAAGAAACTTGCGGGTTGCCGACTTTTACATCGACTCCAAATTCGCGCTTGAGTCTGTCTACAATAATTTCAAGATGTAATTCTCCCATGCCTGAAATAACAGTTTGTCCGCTCTCTTCGTCGTTATGGACTCTGAATGTCGGATCCTCGTCTGCTAATGCGTTCAAGCCCTTAGAGAGTTTAACTTTATCCTGCTGTGTTGCAGGCTCGACGGCTAGAGAAATTACAGGCTCAGGAAATTCGAGACTCTCTAACACTATTTGATTTGACTCGTCGCAGAGTGTATCGCCCGTTCTTGTGCTTCTAAGTGAGGGAACAGCGACAATCATTCCGGCTTCCATTGAGTCAATATCTTCACGCTTGTTAGAATGCATTCTCATGATTCGCCCGATTCGTTCTTTCTGGCCTGACGTAGGATTAAAAACGGTGCTGCCCTTGTCAAGTTTTCCGGAATAGACTCTCAAGAAAAATATTTTTCCCAAGAACGGATCTACAGCGATTTTAAATGCTAATGCCGTAAAAGGCTCGTCAACTTCGCTGTGTCTCTCGATAATTTCATCACGGTTAGCCGGGTTAATTCCCTGCACGGGCGGTAAATCTATAGGGCTTGGCAAGTATTCAACAATTGCATCGAGTAAAGGCTCAACACATTTATTCTTGAACGCTGACCCGCACAAAACGGGAACGGCCTTAAGATTTATTACTGCCTCGCGTAAAGTCTTGCGGATTAATTCCGAGCTTACCGGCTTGCCTTCAAGATAGAGAGTCATAATATCGTCGTTGAAATCTGATAACGCTTCAATTATATTTTCTCTGCCCTGTTTGGCTGTCATCGCGAGTTCGGGCGGGATAGTTCCTTCTGCCGGTGCCTGACCGAGAACGCCCGAAAAATAAAATGCTTTCTGTTCGATTAAATCTACTACTCCGGCGAAATCGTCTTCTGCTCCTATCGGTAATTGAAGGGGGATTGCGTTTGCTCCGAGTCTTTCGTGCATGGCTTTGACAACGGCGTTAAAATCTGCTCCGATTCTGTCCATTTTATTTACGAATGCGACTCTAGGAACGTGATATTTATCTGCCTGTCTCCACACTGTTTCAGACTGAGGCTCGACTCCTCCTACCGCGCAGAACACTGCAACAGCCCCATCAAGAACGCGCATAGACCTCTCAACTTCAACTGTAAAATCCACGTGGCCTGGCGTATCAATTAAATTAATAGTATGACCCTTCCACGCGCATGTTGTAGCAGCTGACGTAATTGTGATACCTCTTTCGCGCTCCTGCTCCATCCAGTCCATAGTGGCTGTGCCTTCGTGAACTTCGCCGACTTTGTAATTACTTCCTGTGTAATATAGTATACGCTCGCTCGTCGTAGTTTTTCCTGCGTCGATGTGTGCTGCGATTCCTATATTTCTAACTTTGCTGATGTCCAAATAATATAACTCCCTACCAGCGGTAATGTGCGAACGCTCTATTTGCTTCGGCCATTCTGTGTGTGTCTTCACGGCGTTTGATTGAAGCACCTTCGTTTTTGTAAGCGTCCATTAATTCACGCATTAATCTTTCACTCATGGGCATACCCTTTTTTGCTCTTGCGTACATGACGATCCATCTTATAGAAAGCTGGACTCCGCGCTCGGGTGTAACTTCGACAGGCACCTGATATGTAGCACCGCCGACTCTTCTGGGTCTGACTTCGATTTGGGGTGTTACATTTGCCATAGCCTTCTCGAATACTTCAAAGGGTTCAACGCCCAATTTCTCCGCAGCCTGTTCTAATGCGCCGTAAAAAATTTTTTCAGCGAGACTGCGTTTTCCGCCCATCATGAGAGCACTAATAAATCTCGATGCAGCAGGATTGTTGAATCTAATATCTGGCTCAGGCGGTCTCTTCTTAATATGTCCTTTTCTCGGCATAGTTATAAATCCTCCTAGTTAGCTTTAGGACGACGTGCGCCATATTTTGAGCGGCTTCTCTTGCGGTTTTCGACTCCACCGCAGTCAAGAGTCCCTCTTATAATATGATAACGAACACCGGGCAAATCTTTTACACGGCCTCCACGCACAAGAACTACAGAGTGTTCCTGTAAATTATGGCCGATTCCCGGAATATATGACGTAACTTCGATTCCATTCGTTAATCTTACACGCGCAACCTTCCTTAATGCTGAGTTCGGCTTCTTGGGCGTAATTGTGTAAACTCTTGTACACACACCGCGCCGCGCCGGATTTCCCTGCAATGCCGGAGAATTGCTCTTGCTCTTCTTCTCTTCGCGTCCAAGTCGGACTAACTGATTAATTGTTGGCACTGATCAATGCAAAAGTGTTATCCTTTTGCACTTTCCTCCCTTCACGTTAAAATTTGCTGGGATTACAGCTTGCTAATATTAGCAAATTAACGCGCTTTATGTCAAATTTTACGGGATGTGCGCTTAAAATAAATATGCACAAAATTATTTTATCCTGCTCATTTTATAAAATTTTTTATGTAACGCCTAATTTTATTGAGAACGTCAGCAGATTTTACAGCCTGCTCACTAAGCCATTTATCTTGGATAACCTCAAAGTTTGTAGTATCTTCCCAGAATTTAATTTCTTGATCGGTCAATATTTGGACATTGGCTCCGGAATCTCTCAAAATTTCAAGTTGGCGACAATAAGAATTATTCATTACTTCACCGAGCTTTGAATACGAAATTTCTGCGGCCTTCTCGATTGCGCGTTTATCTGAGTCCGAAAGTTTTTCCCACGCAAATTTATTCATTGCGATTATATATTCATGTCCGAGCCACAATTTTTGCGACGTTAAAATATTCGGTGCTGCCTTATGAGCGTTAATGTCGTAGCCGCTGTCAATATTTACCATTAGGCCGTCAAGAGTCCCGTTATTAAGCGCGTCAAAAACTCCCTGACCCCACGGCATTGTGATAGGCGTTGCTCCGGCATTTGTGAGAAAATCTTTGTGCCAAAAACTCGCGCTCCTCCATTTTTGACCCTTGATAGCTTGTAAATCACTCATCAGCTTAGAGCTGAAAAACGCAACTGGATAACCGGTCGAAACAAAAATAACGTGCAATCCCTGCGATTCGATTTCCTGTAATAATTCGGGAACTTCTTTATAAATGCTGCTGAAAAATTTTACTTGCTCCTGACCAGTAGGGCCAACGGGGAAACTTTTAAAAATTTGGTGTAACGGCAATTCTTTAGCAAAATATTCCGGCACTATCACTGCAATTTGAGCTTTTGAGCCGTCTTTAACAGTTTTTAATGCGTCATAGCTGATACTTATTTCACCGTTCCAGTGAGAATTAATTTTTATGCGACCATGTGATTGCTCGTTTATAGCTGTAAAAAATACATCTTTCAAAAATTTTGTTCGCATATTTCCTAAAGGTTCATGGTCTGAATATATCAATGTTGTAGAATCTTTCAATGCGTCAATAACAGCTAACGTCATATCATCAATTAACATTGTAGCACCAGAAATTAAATCTACGTTAAGAGCTTTGCCCTGACTGTCATATTTCACTGAGTTAACGCCGTTTTTCAATATCCAGTCTTCAAAGTATGCTGCTTGCTCCCACCAGTCTTTATTAATTGAGCTAATATTTTTCATGCCGTAATTGTCGTATTTTTCTTTGCTGCTTTGGCCGTCTTTAGTTATGAAGTCCAGCAAGATTTTAATAATTTCGCCGTCCTTGAATATAACATTTGCTACATAAAGCCCGTATATATCATTATAAGAAGTGCCGGTCTTGAGAGTGTAGCTGCTGTCTTCAATTTTTCCATCAGTAGCATTTTTTACGGCTTGAGATAATTCGGCCACGCTAATAGTTGCTCCGGAAATTAAATCAGGATTCAGCGCATGACCCTTTTCGTCTGTCTTGAGGGATTCAAGGCCGTTTTTAACTATCCAGCTTTCATAATAGGCGACCTGTTCCCACCAGTCTTTATTGAAAGTGCTTACAGATTTTATGCCGTAATTATTGTGAAGTTCTTTGCTGCTTTTACCGTTCGCTAGCCTGTCAATTATGACATTAATAATTTTGCCGTCCTTCTCGATAATATTTGCGATGTAAATTCCCCATTGCTGACTGTAATAAATTCCGGATTTCACGTTATAGGGACTTTCTGTCGCAAATGCAGACACATAAAATAAAATTGCAGCGATAATAGCAAGTAATATTTTTTCATCGTTAAATTTCTCCTTTTCCCTGTCTTAGAAAATAACATCGTGCTGCCTTAAAATTTTTCGTAATTTTTTCTCGTATTCAGCCGCTAACTTACTAGCACCCTTTCGAGACGATACCCTACAAAATTTATATCGCAGTAATCTATCTTGTCAATTTCGTCAACGTCAATGAAATCTGAAATCGCATGTTTTACGCGTTCAATTAGTGCGTCGTATGAACCTGATTCAAGCAAAAGTCCGGGCAGCTCTTCACTTTTTGTAATCCATACGGCCGCTTCAGGATCCCATAAAATTTTTACTGTACACTTCATAAAATTTACCTCCTTACTAATTCAGCAAATACCCCGGCTCATTATAAATCAACGCCATAAACTCCAAGTCCGAGTCAGAGTTATTCTCCAGTGAATGCCATTGACCGACATTTATTAAGCAAACCTGCCCGGCCTTGACGTGAAATTTTTTGCGCTCGCCGTTTTCCGAGTCTCCCTCGTAGAAATCTGCTTCACCCTTCAATATATAATAAGGCTCTGTGTCGTGAATATGCTGGTGCCACCCGACCGAACTTCCCGCAGGCAATACTATGCGCGCATACATTCTCCCATGCCCGTAAAGTTCTTCAGGCGTTAAAATGTGATGAACATAAACGACTCCACGTCCGCCCCGCAAATTTTTTACTTCTGTTGATGTAACGTCGCGAATCATAATTTATTCCTCCTGCAAAAATTTTGAGATTATTATATAATGCAACTATAAAACTTTTCACGAGTCAAGAAATAAATTTTACAACTACATTTACAACTACAAAAATGTTATAGCGTTCATTAAAGCGCAAAGACTCACACAGCAAAAAAATTTTTTATCAGCACAAAAACTTCACGAAAATTTTTATACACTGAATCATGATAAAATTATTTGCATGAAAAGTTATTTCATCACGGGAATTTATAAAAATTTTAGAGGCTAACGGCTGGTATTTAGACAGCATTAGGGGCGATCATTGGCATTTCAAACACGCATTTATATCGGGAAAAGTTACAGTTCGTCATCCCGTAAAAACTTTATCACGCACAATAATTAAGAGTATCGAGAAACAATCAGGCATAAAATTTTAAGGAGGTAAATTTACATGAAAGATTATTATATTTTTCCCGCAATTTTCGGCTATGATGTACCTGAACAAGTCGGAGTCGCTTTCCCTGACCTCCCCGGCTGCACTTCACAAGGCAATAACGACTCTGACGCATTCACACAAGCACGCGAATCTCTCGGACTGCATTTATTCTCAATGGAACGCGACGGAGATATTATCCCGGAACCTTCACTACTTCATGATATAGAACTTGAAGATTATGAGACTCTCGCACTAATTGATATATTCATGCCTCCTGTACGCGACGAATTGAAGTCAAAGCACATTGCAGCGTAAAAAAATTTTGTGATTCAGTATGCGGGGCCCCTATCGCCCCCCCGCACCCCCCGCCCAGGAGTCCCGCAAATTAACTATATCGGCCAAAAATATTTATGATAAAATTTTATAAATCTCGTAAACGCTAAAGACTCACTCTCAAAGCACCGAGATTAATTACGACAAGTCAAGGAGGATTTAACAAAGTGTTACAGCAACAAAAAATTTATCTCCGAAACTTGCAAAAATACTTTAGAAAGCGGGTGAAAATTATGCCGAAATGTGCTATACTTACAAAATTTGAGCAGAGCAGCAGAGCAGCAGAGCAGCAGAGCAGCAGAGCAGCAGAGCAGCAGAGGCTATTACTGTGCTTACAATTTCGGCAGAGAACAAAAAAATTTAACGCTCATCCTTTCATTTATTGCCCTGAGAAAATTTCACGCCCGATTATGTTCGGAGGTGTCTGCGCATGAAAAAATTTAATGCACTCTCACACACTCGCGGATATTGGGACGAAACATGCATGACTCTATCGCCGTTTTTGTGGCTGCCTAGCGTCAGGACGTTAGACTCACTCAATTATGAATCTGAAAATTTAGACTCGTTGTCTGCAATTAATAATTCATGGTTCGAGTCAGAGTTTCACAGCCTACCTTACAGCGCATATTACAACGCAAAAGAGTCAGAGCCTCACGAGGTCTTACGCTCACGAAAGATTCGCATTTATCCCGACTCAAAGCAGCAGGATATTTTGAATCAATGGCTTGGCACTGCACGTTACGTCTTTAACCGGACACTTGAATTTCTCACGCGCGGCAATAATCCGGACTGGCTGGAGATTAAACGCTGGCTGCTAAAAGATTTACCCGACTGGGCGCAGAATGTCCCCTATCAAATTAAATCTGTTGCTGTAAGAGACGCATGCATAAGCTACAAGCAGACTTCAGCAAACAATAACAGCGCAAATTTCAGAGCCAGACGAGACGCAAGACAGACTCTCTACATTCCTAAATCATCAGTGGGCAAACGCGGCATTTATTCGCACTTTCTTGGGAAAATGACTCATGCGGAAAATATTCCCGTTCCTGAAGGCGATTGCAGACTCACTTATGAGGCCGGACGATGGTTTATCTGCGTTCCCGTAAAAATTTCTATTGCGTCCGATAAGCAAGGGCGCGCGGTCTCTCTTGATCCGGGCATTAGAAATTTCATGACGTTCTACAGTCTTGACTCGTGCGGCAAAATCGGCCGTAATGCTTTCTCGAAAATTTGCAGCCTCTGCGTTTATCTTGATGACTTATATAATAGGATGAATCTTGCGAATCACAGACAGCGCGCAAAAATGAAGAAGGCATATAACCGGCTTTACTGGCGAATCATGAATCTCACTGAAGAATTAACCCGCAAAGCAGCATTATTTATCGTTAAAAATTTTGACGTTATTGCACTGCCGGAATTTAACGCAGACATGACCGAAAAATTTTACTCGCGCACGATGAGAGAAATGCTCACACGGGCACACTCAGAATTTCAAGATTTTATCAGAGCTAAGGCCGAACAGTACGGACGAAAAATTATCGCGCAAAATGAGGACTGGACCTCGCAAACTTGTTCATGGAACGGCGAAATAAAGTCTCCGGGGAAATTTATCAGAGACGGCAATATCACATTAGACCGTGATTACAACGGTGCAAGGGGAATTTTTCTCCGTGCTTTGCGAGAATCCGCCATCCCTCCGCCTGTTAGTGTGCAAGGGGTGCAACGCCTGAAGGGAGTTAGTCAGGCCAAATGATTCGGGTAACAAATTTTAATATGAACATGGGCACAGAGTTTTATCACACATTCAGTTATGACCCTGTGGGATTTCCTTCAACCCTCTGTGCTCGGTTCACCAAATTTTAATTATTCAACGCGTAAACGGTAAAGGAATAGATTTATATCTGTTCGGAATACGGAAAATTTTTATTACAAGGAGGTTAATTATACATGAAGAAACGCATATTTTCTCTTGTGCTTGTGCTGGGATTCTTGCTGGCGTGTTCGGCTAGTGCGTGGGCTGCTGATTTTATAATTTTCGACCCTGATGCGCAGACAGGTGCAGCGTATAATAATGCTACGGGATTTGGTTCTGAAGTCGGATATGCGGACTCAACATACAGTAAAACTTTATATTTTGTGTATGCCAGTAGTGGCACCGATGTATATTGGGGAGCGCTGTCAGCTAGTCCATGGACATATTACATAGGCGGATCAGATGAAGCAAAAAAAGATGTTGTCGATGCAAAACAAACTTCATACACGATTAATGGCGCAATGAAGGCAACTGTTTCGACGACACAAATTTTGAAAAAAGATGACTCTACCAAGAAAAATTATATGGCAACTGTTACTGTTTCGGGAAAACCGTCAAGCAAAGGTACATATAAATTTAAGCTTTGGCACTCTGCTAATACTAATATATTTAAAGAGTTTACAATCACAGTCAAGGCCAAGAAGCAGACAGCAGTTCCGAAATTTACAACAGCAGCAAGCAAAGTTACAGCAGGAACACACGGCCAGCCCTATGAAGTAACAATTCAGGCAAGCGGCAATATCGACGACAATGAAGAATATCAGAACATTTACTTCAACGACGAAACGCAGAAGACAGCACTTGAGACACTCGGTTTCACAATCAGCAACAATGACAGCGGAGATCTTATTCTTAAAGCTGATCAATTGCTTGACGTTACCAGCACATCCGGGCAATCGTTCACGATTTGTGTGTCCAATGACCGCGTAACCGATAAAAATAACGGCGTACCCGTAAAGCAGGCGTACAAGCTCGTTGTCAATGCTGCTGCACCTAAAATCGTAAGTCCCGACACAACAGACCTTACAGCGGCGGCCAAAGCAGAAGATAGTAATTTTGTTGCGTTCACAGTCGAGTCTGACAAAAACGATTTCGAAGCTATTACGTTCAGCACATCGGAAGCAACGACAACCAAACTTAAATTTGCTCCTCAGTCAGGAAAATTTCCGTCGTGGCTTGAATGGGTAGAGGACTCAAGTGAAACAAACGCTACTGCAACAACACCCACTGACTATGGCGCAATATCAGGTAAATTCACGCGTAAGAGCGGCAAGACTCCTGTAGCTGGCACTCATAATATCGTTATGCAGGCTTCCAACAAAGTAGCAAGCGTTACTAAGACATTTACACTCGTTGTGCTTGACTCTCCGGATTTGTCTGCAACTAAGCTCAATGATGTAACTTACGGCAAACCAGTAACATTTAATATTACGACCAAGAACGGCACAAAGGATGTACCTGTAACCGTCGATAAGAGCGATATTGCATTAAAGATCAACGGCACAGATGTAACTGATAAGAATATTCTCACGTTCGAAGTCGAAGAAAACGTCAACACCGGCAACCCGAAAATTACAATTGAAGCGGACCTCAACGAGGATAATGTTGGTGATGTAGATTTCGGCTCAAACAAAGAAGTAACCGGCGAAGTAGAATTTACGCTTGAGAGTGAAGCATTTGATAATGATGCAGTAATAACTCTTCCGATTAAGTTTGTAGCAGTCAAGCCTACAATCGAGGACAAAGCCAGCTACAATAACATGAAAGTTGAGGGCGACACCGAGAATGCAATAGAAGCTATCACAATTGAAGCGACCGGTCCCGGCAAAATTTCATGGGATGTCAGCGGACTCCCGGCAGGTTTAGCGAGCGATGACACAACAGCAGGCACGCTTAAAATTTCAGGAACACCGACGGAAGCAGCCAAGAACAAACGCGTAACAATCAAGGCTCTTAACGGTGCAGGAAATGACTCAATTAATATGACGTTCAATATTGACGCGCCGGCACCTGTTATAAGTTTCACTGACACTACATTTGCAACGAGTCATAAGAAGGGCGACGACTTCACAGCAGTAACCCTCACAGCGACAAACGGCCCAGTAACATGGAAAGCGCAGAATTTACCCGGCGGAATCAAACTTGACGCTAAAACGGGTGAATTATCAGGAAAATTCAGCAGTGCATTTGCTGACAAGACCGTAACGATTACAGCAAGTAACGCTGCGACGGGCAAGAGTGGTGTTTGGTCATCGGACGCAGTTGCAGTTTACGACGCACCGAAGATCACAACGAGCAATCTCGGCACCGCAAAAGTAGGTACAGCATTCAAAGCAACGCTTAAGGGTACAAACATTTCAGAATGGGATACACCTACATATAAGGACGAGGCTGGAAATACTGTAACAATTTCTGAATTGACCTTTGACGCAACAAAAGGCGAATTTAGCGGAACATTTACGGCTCTTCCTACAGTAAATAACAAACCTGTTGGAACTGTTATTGTTCACATTGCGGGCAAAAATGATGTTTTCAATGAATTTAATACGGCCAGCAAGGATGTAACGCTGAAGATAACTGCGACGGCTCCGAAAATTGCTACAAGCACCCTTAAGAGCATTACAACCACAACAGCAGACAGCCAAGCAATTAATTTCTCCGGAACTCTTCCGATAAGCTATCTGGTCTACATTAAGCAGGCGGACGCGGTGAAGTTCGGTGCAGATGTAACAGATAATATCGTTCTTGGTTCTGGTACATTGGCAGAATCGACATCTTCAAACGGTTCGGTCTCAGCTATGGCAGCAAATTCCTTCAATCTCGAAGCCACAGCAAACGGCACGTCAGGAATCAATCTCGTTCACACCAGCGGTGGAAATGCAGCAAAGAATCTCCCGATCGTTGTATCGATTGATAACGGTGTAGGCAGAGCAGTTGTCAAGACATTGAGACTCACGATTGACGCGGCGGCTCCTGAATGGCTCTATAATGGTGCAGCTATACCGGCGGCCTCGAAAGATATTCAGATTCTCTACAAGGCTGATGCGGCGGCGGCGACTCTAGCGACATTCACACTCAGCGGCGACACTAACGTTGATATAACAAGCGGACTTAAAAATGTAACTAACAGCGTAAGTGTTGATATTTCCGGAACAACAGTAACGATCAAGACATTAGACGCAAACGGAGACGCAAAGACTACAACAGTTGCATTGACGGCCAAATCTAATGGAACTGGCAAGAGCGCGAAAGTTACAGTTAAGCTCATAGCGCAGGCAGCTCCGGCAATAACGAATCCGCCTCAAAAGGTATATCAGCAGGGCAAGACGATAAAGTTCAACCTTACTGCAAGCGGAACAAAGCCGTTATCATGGGATCTCGGAGACATTAAGATCACTAACGGCGCAACATTGGACAAAGCTAAACTCGGCAGTGATTACGGAATTTCGTTCGACAAGACTAAGGGCGCATTTGTCAGCAACAGCAACATAAGCAAGAACAATATCACGAAAGCTACAGATAATAGTGCCTCATCGCTTGATATTGAAGTCAAAGTCGGCAACGCAGCTGGAATCGGTTCGGGACATGTTTTCATTCAGATAACCGGCGGAAAACCGAAGATCGCGACGAAGACTCTTACATTTACGGTCAACAGTGCTGACTCGTTCCCGATTGATGTAACCGGCGCAGTGAGCAGTGATGTAACATGGACAGTGCTTAAAGCTGACGGAACAGAAGGGGCACTTAGCGACTACTCGGATAAATTTACAGGTTTGACCCTTACACCAGCAAGTTCAACAAATAAGACTCCTGCGAATATTGCAATGGCTTCAACCGGCGGTAAGGCCACGAAGGGAACCAGCGTAAAATTCAAAGTTGATAACTTCGGTCAGACAGCAACCGGCGCAATTAAGATAATCATCAAGGACGTTGCTCCTGAAATTGATACAACTGCAGCAGCGAGTCTCTCTGTAAGCGATCTGCCCACGTCAAAGGACAAATTTAAGCTGAAGAAAGCTGTATCTGTTGATGTTAATGTTGCACTTACAACGGCAAGCGCAGCAACGGGCGACTCAAAAGTTACATGGAAAGTTCAGACCCCGAAACTTGACAGCGGTTTAACGACAGCGATTACGGCCTCAAATCTTCAAGCTAAGATCACGAAGGACGCAGACGACGTCAATAAGGCTACATTGCGAGTAACACTGAAAAATGGTGCTGTTCTCTCCAAAGACGGAGCTTATCGCGGTGCAACTGGAACAGTGAAAGTTACAGCTCAGAACAGCAGCAACACTGTAATTGGCTCGTTTGATGTACCGATTACAATAAGTGTAAGCGGCAACAGCGGCGCAGCAACAACAAGCACTGAGGACGTAACAACAGCTGAAGAGTCCGAGGTCAGAGAAACATCCGAGACAATGGACGAGCTTGTAGAGGATAAAGTCGCACTCGGTGAAGGCGAACTATCAATCGGCGCAGAAAGAGCAGAATCAACACTCACAGCCGAGCAGAGAGCATTAATCGAGTCAGAAGGTTACATGATTGCTGCAATTCTTCCGGAAATTTCTGCAACAGCTGACGGACAGTACGGACTCGAAGTCGATTTATTCGCAGCAGCACCGGCCGGAGCAGAGTTAAAGTGGCTTGCATTCCCGCAGGCACCTGCACAGCCCAGT
>JAFSXS010000059.1 GCA_017443945.1 Synergistaceae bacterium | reverse complement strand
TAAAGATTAATGCGTTACCTTTTTTGCTCAAGCCCGGAATAATCCCATTCGTAGAAATACAAAACATCGAACACGTTCCTGCAACGTCGACAGCATGTCCCTGTTCAAAAACTCCGCACGCTAATAATGACTGCATTGTGTCGCCTGCTCCCGCGCAAATGGGTATTCCTTCAGGGAGTCCGGTAAATTCCGCTGCCTCACGCGATAACTTGCCGATTACGTCATAAGGCTTCTTTATCGCAGGCATTAAATTTTTGTCGATACCTAAAATTTTTAACTGTTCGTCCGACCAAGTTTTATTAATCACGTTATAACCGAGTCCCCAGCCGGACATCGCTCCCCAGTCAATAAAGGCCGAGTCAGCTTTCAAGCCAGCAAGACGCATTAAAATATACGGGGCATTGTGAACAAATTTTTTGATTCGCTTAGAGTCGGGGAAATTCTTTAACAGCCAGCGCGCAAATAATGCAGGAAATAAGCACAAAGGCTCAGGGTTTCCTGTCTCACGCGCCCATATATCAAGATTCAACGAACATAAATAATCCGCGTCTGATTGAGTCCTTGAGTCCAAATAATTTATATAAGGAGTAATCGCGATTCCGTCCTCGTCAACGCCGGCAATTCCGCAAATTATACCGTCGCCCATTATTGAACGGATTGAGTCGAGGGAAATATTTTTTTCGCGCAAAATTTCAACACATTTCTTCATGCCCTTTAACGCGAGCGAGTAATATTCTTTCACGTCCATTTCTACCCAGCCGCTATTGGGATAATAAAGAGTCGTCGGATTCACGTTGACTGCGATTTGATTCCCGTTTTCGTCGTAAATTGCAACCTTAACGCTTTGAGTACCTGCATCGAAGCAAATATAATGATTCAAGTAAATGCACCTCCGCAAATATTATAGCGCATACGAAAACGCCCCTTCAGCTGTTCACTCTCGAACAAAAGAAGGGACGCAAACTATTTTGTTGTGTTAGTTCTGGTTAGGGGTTAGTGTAATTACTGCTTTCTGCGTAAAGCGAATAAACCGCCGAGAACTGCTAATGCAAGTGCGCTGAATCCTGTCGAGCAACCGCTTGAACCGCCGCCGCCGTAACTAGGTTCTTCTTCACCAGTTGCTATTCTTGTCAAGAGAACGGGCGAGAATTCAGTTTTTGCTGCCGTAATCGAGCCGTTAGATACTGTGAACGCAATATAATAAGGCTTCGTAGCAACTATCTCACTAGCGTCATATACTTCTGTCATATTTGCGTCAACAAGCGTGTAATCTGCGACTGTTGATCTACCAGCTGCGCCGAACGGGAAGAAGAAAATTATGTCCCCGAGTTCATCTTCATAGAGCGTTTCTCCTCTAATGTCGCTAAGATCAAAGCTAATTTGTGCTATGTAGCTGCCGTTATCAAGTGAAAGCAGAGGCATCTGATTTACTTGTGCATATTCCCACGCTTCACTTGTTGATGATGGAAGTTTAGTATCAAATGAACCGCCTACTGCATCAGCCGGAATCTCTTCATACCCGCTTCCAAATTTCGCGGCAAACGCTGTCATAACTGCATCAGGAACGCTTGTAGAGAAATAAGGCGTCCTCTTTGTTGCTTCTGAGGCATATATAGGAACTGAAACTGTTTGAGGGGCTTCATAATCAGAAGCACTTAAAACTGAACTAGCTTCTGCTTCTGAAACCGAGATAGCAGGATCATATACTTCGCCGGCTTCCATCTGAACAACTGCTGTAAGCATGCCCGCTTCTTCTCCATTACTGCCGTCGGGAATAACTGAAACTTGATCACCGCTGCTGTTAAGGAATACTGTCTCTCCCTCTGCTGCTGTTTTTACGGATGCAAGTAAACTGCTGCTCTTGCTGCGTCCAAACAGATCGATTCTAGGTGCTAATCCGTAAAATTTCTCGTTAAACTTCGGAAGAGTTATAGGCTGTGCACCAGATTCCCTTACTCTCATTGGAGGAAGTGCGCCGATTGCTGTTCTGTTTCCGCCTAAACTTGCTAATCTTGCCTGAGCATTTGCCATCTTATCAGCAGCTGAAGTCGAATCTGCAACTTCTACTATGTTGGCATTTGTTCTAAGAGTACCCATAGCTCTGATTGCCGTATTATTCTCAATAGCAGCCTGTACTGCAGCTGTTACTGCTTGAATAATTTGGGCAAGTGTTGGAACGTTAGCAATTTCTACCTTAATAACAGTAACTGTAACTGGCGTTGCTGTGCCGATCTGCTCATACTCTGTTACAACCTCATCTGCTGCAGGTGTGGGGTCAGGTGTGGGGGTAACAGGTACAGGATCGTGTCCCGCTGCAAGTGCTGAACCTGCTGCTGCAAGAACAAACACTGCTACTACTAATGCTAAAACTTTCTTCATAATAAGTAAAGCACTCCTTTCGGAATAATAAATATAAAATATTTCAGTGAATATACGCAGAATTACACTATGCACAATTTTACACTGCGATAAATTTTTGTCAATCGAGATTTTCTCACATTGAAGCGCGCAATAAATTAGGCAAATTTTTATCAGCTTTAAGAGTCCTGATTAAATCTGCACGTTTTGAGTCTTTATCGTCGTATAAATCAACTAACCTGCATTTAATCATCACAGCGCGACTCGAGTCAGGATAATTCTTTAAGCACAACTCTAACATCTCGCGGGCTTCCTTGCGGCGTTCTTCAGGAAATGAATCAAGATATAAATCTGCTAATTCCCAATAAGCTGACTCGCCTTCTTCGGTGCCTTTGCAATTATCTATAATTTTGCGCAAAACTGCTTCTCGTTCTAATGGGTCGCCGTCTTTGCCCAGTCTATTAAATTCTACTTTCAAGATATGCGCTTCACGTTCGAGAGTGATAATATCTTCTCCGAATGCACACCCAGCAACTAACAGGCACGCAATAACTACAAAAATTTTTCTCATGCTTCAGGTCTTCCCATTGAAATATATTCAAAGCCGCGTTTTTTCATGTCGTCGAGTGAGTATAAATTTCTGCCGTCTACTATTAAATTACGAGTCATTAAATTTTTCATGCGCTCAAAATCGGGCTGCTTGTAAATATCCCATTCCGTAACGATTACAAGTGCGTCGGCGTTATTCACAGCGTCGTACATGTCATTTACGTAAACAAGTCCCTTGTGCTCGCCTAAAACTTGTTTGGTCTCGTCTATTGCTCGTGGGTCGCTCGCTTGAATGTGTGCGCCTGCCTCAAGTAATGAACGAATCAAAATTTGCGCGGGTGCTTCTCTTGTGTCTGATGTCTTAGGCTTGAAGGCGAGTCCCCATATCGCGATAACTTTTCCGGATAAATTGTCGAACTTGGCCGAAAGTTTTGCGAATAAAGATTTTTTTGCGCGCTCGTTCACGTCGTCAATAGCTGTTAAAATCTGAGGCTCATAACCTGCAGCACGTGCAAAGTCTCTTAATGCTCTTACGTCCTTTGGGAAGCATGAACCGCCATAACCGCAGCCGGCATTCAAAAATTTTTTACCGATTCTAGCGTCAAGGCCGATTCCTCTTCTTACGTTCTCGACATCTGCTCCAACGTGTTCACAGATTCCGGCCATTTCGTTCATAAATGAGATTCTGCACGCGAGCATTGAATTAGCTGCATACTTTGACATTTCAGCTGATTTAGTGTCCATGAACAATAATTTTGCAGGCTCTAAGAATGAATAAAGGGTCTCGAAAATTTTTCGTGATTCAGGATCGTTTATTCCTATTATGACTCTGTCGGGCTCAAGAAAATCTGTAAGTGATGAACCCTCGCGCAAAAATTCAGGATTCGAGGCCATAAATAATTGATAGTTTACATTGCGTGAGTCTAATTCGGATTTGATAATTTTCTGAACGCGTGCATTTGTACCGACGGGAACTGTAGATTTTACAATGACGAGCAAATTTTTTATCATTCCTGCGCCGATGTCATGTGCTGCACTGTCGATATATTGCATGTTTGCGCTTCCGTCGGGTGATTGAGGAGTCCCAACGCAGATAAAGCACGCTTCAGAATCTTTCAACGCTTCAGCAGTCGAGTCAGTAAACTTTAAGCGGCCTTCATTTATATTGCGAGTCATCATTTCCTGCAGGCCGGGTTCATAGAACGGGACAACGCCGTTTTTGAGAGTCTCGACTCTTTCTTTATTCACGTCAACGCAAGTTACATTATTTCCATACCGCGCGAAACATGTACCGGTTACAAGCCCTACATATCCCGTGCCAATTACTGTAAGATTCATAAATAATCACTCCTGAAAAATTTTTACGCGAATGATTATACACTCTTGCACAAAAAAACTCGCCTTTACAGCGAGTCTTTAATATTTAATAACGTCTGTAGCGTCTTGTAACGGCTCTGCGTCGGGATGCTCTTCTTCGTAATGCTCTGCGTCTGACTACTGCTCTACGGCGTGCACTGAGTCTCTGGCTTGAATAAGTGCGTGGACGGTATCTCCTAGAACGAACGCGGGCTTCAGCGTCAAGAGTCAAAGACGACATTACGACTAATAATGCGAGAACTACGGCGAGAAAGCGTTTTACAATTTTCATAAGTAAATACCTCCCATGATAAAAAAATTTTGCTGCGAAATTAATTGCGTAAATTATTAAATTTTTTGCTGAATTTGTTAATGGTAATTATACAGGTTTATGGAGAAATATTTTATTGCGAGTCAGAAAATTTTTGTGTGAAAATTTATGCGTTAATGAAAATTTTTTCTGCGTGAATATTTGCGTACACTAAATAATTTGCACATTTTTGTAGTTGTAAATGTAGTTGTAAAATTATTTTCTTTGCGTGAATGGGATTAATTTATGAAAGCTGACTTATTATAACTCTCACTATGATATAATTGCAATAAATAAAAAATTTTTTCATTGAAAGGGGTTGACAGTTTTGCGCGAAAATTTGTATAATGGCTCGTGGCTCGTGGCTCGTGAAATGTAGTCTTGTAACACTTTCCTATTATTATAGTTCCTACACAAATAAAAATTTTTTATTCGCGGTTCTGTCAGCAGCTTTTATCACAATTTCAAATTTCATCAGGAGTGATTCAAGTGTTCGGAATTAAGCGAATCGTCAAGAATCTTTTGCGGCGTTATAATAATTTCTACGTCAATTCACAAGAAGTAAAGCGCAAGGCCGATTTATTGACATCACAGCAAGGCAGCTTACTCGACAAATATGGATTCGTCAGCGGTACCGACAAAGCGTCTATCATGCCCGGCAGCGATCCTGCGTTTATTGCACATGATTATTTGCGTCATTATGATTATTTATTTCATTCGTTCAGGGGCGAAAAATTTTCGTTAATTGAGTTCGGCTGCTTGGACGGAGCTTCATTAAGGATGTGGGAGAAATATTTTCCTAACGCACAAATTTACGGGGTAGACCTCGACGAGACAGCAAAACGCCACGAGACAGAGCGCATTCACGTTGTAATCGGCGACGCAACCGAGCAGAAAACTTTTGACGAGCTTAAATCGGCAGTAACTCAAGCATTTATTATTCTCGACGACGCTTCACACGCATGGGGAGATCAAAGACGTTCATTTGAGTTATTTTGGGATTTAGTCGCGCCGGGAGGATTTTTCGTTATTGAAGATTTAGTTTGCGGAAGTATGGGAGCTTATCCCGCCTACCCTCCGAAAGTTTTAGACTCTCAGCCGTTTTTTAAATATATGCAGGATAGATGTGAATTTCTGCAATGGTGCCCAGACTGGGAGCCGGAGAAAAGTGCTTATCTCTTCAAATACATGCCAGCCCATATTCAGAAAATTGAACGGGAAATGGATATTTGCGTATTTATCCCCGGTGCTGTAATTGTGCGTAAGAAGAGCTGCTAAAATTAGCACACTTGCAAAAATTTTATACACTGCTAAAATATTTTCACCTGCCCGGATGGCGGAATTGGTAGACGCGCTAGATTCAGGTTCTAGTGATCGCAAGGTTGTGGAGGTTCGAGTCCTCTTTCGGGCATAATTCATTAACAATAAAACCTACAATAAATTTGCGCAAAATTACGGAGATATAACCATGTCGCTTGACGTGTTTGTATCTGTTTGCTAATATTCATCATTGCGCTACGGAAAATTTTTTTACGATATTTGATATTTTTATGATATATGATAAGACAGACTGTCAGGGGAGGTTTAAAATTTGCCTGAGTTTGTTCCAATCAGCAAGACCCGGGAGAGATATACTTTCGGACGCGCTCATGACGTAACAGAAATGCCTGATATGATAGAGGTACAGCGAGATTCGTATCAATGGTTTTATCAGGACAACGTAGACCCCGATTTAAGGGCTTCGCAAGGACTTCAAGAGCTTCTGGAGGAAATATTCCCCATTGAGGATTACAGCGGAAATTATGCTCTTGAGTTTGTGCGCTATACGATTGACAAAGCGAAAATAACAGAGGAAGAAGCAAGGCAGAAGGATATGACGTGGGCAAGGCCGATAAAAGCTACAATAAGGCTCACGAATACAAGAACGCAGGTCAGCAAGGAAGACAAAGAAATTTTCTTAGGGGACTTCCCGATAATGACCGAACGCGGAACATTTATAATTAACGGCACTGAAAGAGTCGTAATTAATCAGCTTGCAAGGTCGGCAGGAATTTATTTCACACATTCCGGCGATTCTTGTTCGGCGAAATTAATTCCGGATCGGGGTGCATGGCTTGATTTTGCTATGGGGCCCGGCGATGTCGTATCAGTTAATATTGATAACAGAAGAAGATTAAACGCGACTCTCCTGTTAAAAGCTCTGGGAGCTAAGAATAACGAAGAAATTATAGACTTGTTCGGGATTCAGCCTGTTTTCATGGAATTTAGCGAGGAAATGCGCGGAAAAATTGCAGCCGAAAACGTTTTTGATTCTGACGGACGATTAATCGTTGCTAAGTGCAGACCCGTAACCCGTGAAGCTCTTGATATTCTTTACAGCAATGATAATAATAATCAGGACGGTATAAACGTTTATGACATGGATCCGTCGTTTGCGCTGACATTCGAGAAGGACGCGACAAAGAGTCCCGATGAGGCAATGCAGGAAATTTTTAGGAAATTGCGCCCTAATGAACCGGCAAGAGTCGAGAACGCACGCGATTATTTTAATGGAATGCTTCAAGATGAGAGGCGTTATACTCTCGGCAGGGTCGGACGCTACAAATTAAATCGCCGTCTGAACATGTCAATTTCTGAAGACGACAAATTATTAACTCTTAGTGATGTAGTTGCAATAATCAAAGAAATGTTTGCCATGAAGGCCGAAGACAAACGCAGCGACGATATTGACCATTTAGGAAATCGCAGAGTACGTTCAATCGGTGAATTATTGCAGAATCAAGTTAGAATCGGTCTATTAAGAATGGAAAGAATCGTCAAAGAACGTATGACGACAATTCCGAATCTTGATGAAGTAACCGGGCGCGAATTAATCAACGTAAGGCCCATTGCTGCATGTTTGCGTGAATTTTTCGGTTCAGGCCAGTTATCACAGTTTATGGATCAGACAAACCCGTTAGCAGAAGTAACACACAGGCGCAGACTTTCAGCGTTAGGCCCCGGAGGTTTGAGCAGAGAGCGCGCAGGCTTTGAAGCTAGAGACGTTCACTACACGCACTATGGCCGAGTATGTCCGATTGAGACTCCAGAAGGTCCAAATATCGGGCTTGTTTCATCGTTGACGACATATGCGAGCTTAAATTCACACGGATTCTTAGTTACTCCGCGCAGAAAAGTTAAAGACGGCAAATTAACGGACGAAATTGTTTATTTATCAGCCGACGACGAAGACAAAAGCTATGTAGCTATGGCAAATACTGAATTAGAGTCAGACGGAATCACGATAAAGGGTGAGACCTGCCCGACAAGATTCGCAGATGAAATAGTTACTGTTCCCGTCGAAATGGTAAATTATATGGACGTTTCACCGCGTCAAATTGTTTCGCCTTCAACAGCTTTAATCCCGTTCCTTGAGCACGACGACGCAAACAGAGCTTTAATGGGATCTAACATGCAGCGTCAGGCCGTACCGTTGTTAGCACCTGAAGCCCCGCTTGTAGGAACAGGAATCGAACACAGAATCGCGCGCGACTCAGGTTCATGCGTTACAGCACTTGATGACGGAGTTGTAACTTATGTAGACAGCGATAGAATCAAGATCAAGAACAATAACGGACGCACAAAAATTTATGAACTAATAAAATTTAGACGCTCGAATCAGTCAACTTTGATTCATCAACGCCCATTAGTGAAAAAGGGTCAGACAGTAGCAAAGGGTGAAATCATTGCAGACGGTCAGGCAATCGAGGGCGGCGAGCTTGCACTCGGTCATAATGTGTTAGTCGCTTTTGTTCCTTGGGAGGGCTATAATTTCGAGGACGCTATTTTATTGAGTGAAAATCTCGTGAAGGAAGACAAATTTTCATCGATTCATATAGAAGAGTACGAAATCGACGCACGCGAAACAAAATTAGGCGCAGAAGAAATTACGCGCGATATTCCAAATGTCGGCGAGGACATGTTACGCAATCTCGATGATGACGGAATTATCAGAATCGGTGCAGAAGTCAGCGCAGGTGATATTCTTGTCGGAAAAGTTACACCCAAAGGCGAGTCGGATCAATCACCGGAAGAAAAATTATTACGCGCAATTTTCGGCGAGAAAGCTAGAGAAGTACGCGATAATTCGTTGAAGCTGCCAAACGGTTCATGGGGGAAAGTCGTAGCAATTAAGCAGATGGACAGACGTTCAAGCCCTGAAGCACTTAGTTCGGGGGTAATTCGTTCTGTAAAAGTTTATGTCGCTCAAAGACGAAAAATTACAGTCGGCGATAAAATGGCAGGCCGTCACGGAAATAAAGGCGTTGTCAGCAGAATTTTACCCGTTGAAGATATGCCGTTTTTGCCTGATGGGACTCCTGTTGATGTTGTGTTGAATCCTTTGGGCGTTCCCAGCAGAATGAATCTCGGCCAAGTCCTTGAAACTATTATGGGATTTGTCGCGCTAAATAACGGCTGGCACGTGTCGACTCCAGTTTTTGAAGGCGCAAACGAGAACGAAATTTTTGCGGAAATGCGCAAGATAGCAGCCTCAAAATATAAAGATTTGACAGAAGACGGAATGATTACGATTCGCGACGGCAGAACAGGCAGGCCAATGGACAAAAAAGTTACTATCGGTTGTATGTATATGCTGAAATTAAATCATTTAGTTGATGACAAGATTCACGCGAGATCTACAGGTCCGTACAGTTTAATAACGCAGCAGCCTCTCGGAGGTAAAGCACAGTTCGGCGGTCAGAGATTCGGAGAAATGGAAGTTTGGGCGCTTGAAGGTTACGGAGCAGCTAACGTCTTGCAGGAAATTTTGACGGTTAAATCTGATGACATTCGCGGACGTGATAAGACCTATGAACGCATTGTAAAAGGTCAAAGCCTCGTTAAACCGGGAGTCCCCGAAAGTTTTAGAGTCTTGGTGAAAGAATTGCAGGGACTCGGACTTGATGTCGATGTTCAATATTCAGACGGCACGCACGGAGATATACCGCTTGAAGACGACGATAAACCAGTATTCAAGGGCAGCAAATCGCCGGAATTTTTCACACCTCAGCGAAAACAGAGAAAGAGCCGCGCAAAACCTCAGCCCGAACCGGAACCGGAGTCAATGCCTGATAATATCGAGCAGCCGTCAAGCATGGAAGATATATTTGAGGATGCACCCGAACAGGAACCGAGCGCAGCAGATTTAATGAATATGCCCGACGACTCAATTTTTGAGGAAGAGCCGAACATGGATAATATATTCGAGGACGAAGAAGACCCCGAAAATTTTAGAGAGGGGGAAATTTAGCCTTGCCAGTGAAAGAAATTACCGGAGTCAGAATCAAATTAGCGACTCCTGAAAGAATACACGAAATCTCAAGCGGAGAAGTTACTAAGCCTGAGACAATAAATTATAGGACTCTGCGACCCGAAACAGACGGACTATTTTGCGAAAAAATTTTTGGCCCGACTCGAAGTTATGAATGCAAATGCGGAAAATATAAGCGTTCAGGCCCGAAATTTAAAGGCGTTATCTGTGAACATTGCGGAGTCGAAGTTACAGACAACAGAGTCAGACGTGAACGAATGGGACATATTGATTTAGCTGTCCCCGTTGTTCATATTTGGTATTTGCGCGGAATCCCCAGCAGATTAAGTTTATTGCTCGGCACAAGCGCAAAGGATCTCGAAAAAGTTATTTATTTCGCACCCACAAGAAAAAGCGAGAAGGCCTACAAGATTATAGAGTCAAAGCGGCCGGATTTAGCTCCCAGAGGTGCAATTGTGTCGGAAAGCGAATTAAAGATTCACGCTCATTATGATGAAACACTTCAATATGAAGAAGCATTCATATTAGAGGGAATTGAAAATGTTCCTGTTGAGGTCGGAGACGTTATAACGGCCTCGCAGGCTGCAAAATATAAGACTGAATACGGCGATGAAAGCATAAAAATTGAACCCGCTTTTGTCTTGAGTGCTGCAAATCCCGATTTAGGACTCGAAGCCGGAGCAGTTGTCCCAGCGTCAAAAGCTGATGATGACTCAGTGCGTGCTAAAATCGGCAATAATGACGCTTTTATCGTAACAAGTGCCGTGAAATTACCCTATGGCAAGGGAGAAATTTTGTCGCGCAGTGAGTTAAATTTTGTCGAGCAGAAATATCCCGGAAGATTCAGAGTCGCCCATCATGAAAAAGTTGTTGACGATCCTTGTCATTTAGTAATTGAGCCGGGGAACTCGCCATTTAACCAAGCTGATGTAATTTATGAACGCCAGCAAATTTTATGTAACGCTTATGATGAAGATTTCGAAGCTGGAATCGGTGCAGACGGAGTCCAGACTCTAATTAACAGGCTCGATCTTGATTTAGTTGCTGACTCTTTGCGTGAACAGATTGCGGACACTACCGGCCAGAAAAAAAGAAAGTTGGTCAAGCGTCTTCAAGTTGTAGAAGATTTCAGGAAGAGTGACTCTCTGCCTCAGTCCATGATACTTAATGTTTTGCCGGTAATTCCTCCGGATTTAAGACCGTTAGTGCAGTTAGACGGCGGAAGATTCGCGACAAGTGATTTAAATGATTTGTACCGTCGAGTCATAAATCGCAATAACAGACTCAAAAAATTGCAGGCTCTCAACGCTCCCGAAATTATAATCAGGAACGAAAAGAGAATGCTGCAAGAGTGTGTTGATGCTTTAATAGATAATGGCCGCGTCGGGAAAGCTGTATTAGGAGCAGGAAGCAGACCGTTAAAGAGTCTTACGGATTTATTGAGGGGCAAAAAAGGCCGTTTCCGTCAAAATCTTTTAGGGAAGCGCGTAGATTATTCCGGAAGAAGCGTTATAGTTATCGGTCCGACTCTGAAAATTTATCAATGCGGACTACCAAAGCAAATGGCGTTAGAATTATTCAAACCCTTTGTGATTCGCAGATTAGTTGAAGGCGGTATAGCTCCTAACGTCAAGAACGCAAAACGCAGAATCGAGAAGGGCGGCGGTGAGGTCTGGGAAATTCTCGAAAACATCATCAAGGATCACCCCGTTATGTTGAATCGTGCGCCTACTTTGCACAGACTTGGTATTCAAGCATTCGAGCCGGTTTTAATGGAAGGCAAAGCAATAAGATTACACCCGATGGTCTGCACAGCTTTTAACGCAGATTTTGACGGAGATCAGATGGCCGTTCACGTTCCATTAAGCATTGAAGCTCAGGCCGAAGCAAGATTATTGATGTTGTCAGCAAATAATTTGTTGTCTCCTGCGAGCGGGAAGCCTGTTGTTACGCCGACACAAGATATAGTTTTAGGCGTTTATTATTTGACTGATATGCGCGACGGACTCAAGGGCGAGGGTATGCACTTTTCAGACATTGATGATGTAATGAGCGCAATTTCTCACGGTGTCGTACATGTAAACGCTAAAATCTGGCTGAAGGACGATCCCGAAAAATGGGGCAAAGTCAGAGGCAGGCGCAAATATTCATACAAGGGGAAAGCTGTAATTGCTGATAATTTAGAGTCAGTAAAGGGGAATCCTCGCATAACATTTTTTGAGACCAGCCCCGGCCGTGTAATGTTTAATAACAGAATCGCTGAAAAATTGAGATTCGTTAATGAGCAGCTCGACAAGAAAAGAATCGGGCGTTTGCTTGATGACGCTTATGACCAAGTCGACAGGCCCGGAGTCGTTGAAATGTTAGATCAAATTAAATCACTCGGCTATCACTGGGCAGCAAGGAGCGGAATAAGTTTCGGCGTTCAGGCTGTGAGAATCCCCGACGAGAAAGCAATTATCACGAGCGAGACTCAAGCGCAAGATAACATCGCAAAAGAAAATTACGAAATGGGACTCTTGACCTATGATGAATATTTAGATCAAAAGAGTAAATTATGGTCAGAAGCTACACGAACTATCGCCGAAAAAATAAAGGAACATATGAGCGTCGATAATCCCGTTAGAATGATGGTCGAGAGCGGCGCAAGAGGTTCACTCGGTCAAATGGGACAAATGGCAGGTATTCGCGGACTCATGGCAGACCCGACCGGAAAAACTATCGATTATCCCATTACGGCAAATTTCCGTGAAGGTATGAATATGCTTGAGTACTTCATTTCGACTCACGGTGCACGAAAGGGACTCGCTGATACGGCATTGAGAACGGCGAAATCAGGTTATTTGACTCGCAGGCTCGTTGATGTCTCGCAGGATTTAATAATAACTGAACACGACTGCGGAACAGATAAAGGAATCAGCATAAGGCCATTATTAAGCGAAGGAAAAGTAATGATCGGCATAGCTGACAGAATCGCGGGCAGAACTGCACTTCATGACATTTTTGCGGGCGATAAATTAATCGTCAAGGGCGGAGAAATCATCACAGAAAGACTCGCAAAGGAAATCGAGGCCGCCGGAATCCAAGAAGTATGGGTAAGAAGCCCGTTAGCTTGTGCACTGAAAAAAGGTGTGTGTCAAAAATGTTATGGAACTGACTTATCATCGCGTAAATTAGTTCCGATCGGTGAAGCAGTTGGAGTCGTTGCAGCACAATCAATCGGCGAACCAGGCACGCAGCTTACAATGCGTACATTCCATACGGGCGGAGTACGTTCGGCAGAAGATATAACGCAGGGTCTTCCGAGAATCGAGCAGTTATTTGAGGTCAGACGGCCAAGAAAAGTTGCGATTCTTGCGGGCATTGACGGCCACGTTGAAGAGATTCGCGCAAATGAAGGCAAGCGCAAAGTTATTGTTGCTAACGATGACGGCACAGAAAAATTGACTCATGCGATACCGTCAGGACAGGAATTACGCGAGGACATAGAAGAAGGCGGAGAGGTTAAGAAAGATACTCATTTGACAGAAGGCAGCGTCGATCCTCAGCAGTTATTAGAGGTTGAAGGCATTGACGCAGTACAAAAAATGTTGGTCGACGAAATTCAATATGTCTATCATTCTCAGGGTGTCAGCATAAATAATAAGCACATTGAAGTAATTTTGCGTAAAGTTGCGCCGTTAAATAAAGTCAGAGTCATTGAAGAGGGCGATACTTCATTTGTTGCGGGCGATATGGTATTTGAGGACGACGTAGAGAAGGTCAAGGCCGAAATTTTGTCAGACAACGAGAAGCGAATCAAAACCGCTGTTGATAATTTTGCGGGCGATGTATTAATCAAAGCTGATAAAGACGAGGATTTACAGGACATTATCGGCAAGGAATTAGACGAGGAATCATTGACGAAAATTTTGACTCCCGGAAGCTCCGTTAATTTATTGACTGTACAGCATGAAGATCAAATTGTTGACGTGATTCTCGGACGTGCAGCCTTCCGCAGAAAAATGGAGGGCATGAGACTCGTACGTGATGTCAAAATCGGCAAAAGTAAAATCAAAAAGGGTATCAAGCTCGGACGCGATGAACTCCGAAAAATTACGGCAGGAGACCCGATTATTATTCGTATCAGAGACAGAGACGCTCTCACACGAATCACAAATAATAAATGGGCTGCTGAAGACGTAATGGCCGGTGTAAGACTGGTACAGCCTAAAGATACGCTCGTAAATGATACTTTTGCGCAGGATATTTCACAAAGCGGTTTGCGTGATATAAAAGTTTGGAGCGCAGTAGAAAAAGTTGATGTCGTCGACTCCCTTAAAAAATTGCTGATGAGCAAAGAATTATGGGACAAAGAATTATTCGAAGACGGTGAAGCAACCGGCAGAAATATTGACTCTCAAGTAATAGAAGATTTTGCGTCAGGGAAAATTGACAGGCTAGAGACTGAAGACGGCATTTTAACGCGTTATGACGTGCTTGTGAAATTCTTGACGAGTAAATTACGAAATAAATTTTTGCTGAGTCTCACTGTTGCAGATCCTTCACTTGTTAAATATGAAGAAATCAAAGTTGGCAGACCTCCGGAAGAAGAGAAGCCCGAACAAGAGTCAGAATCTAACACCGAAGAATCAACGCCGGAATTAGACGAAGCTCTTGCAGGAATCTTTGAAGACTCCGACGATGACGAGGAAGAATCAGCAGCACCAGTTATCGAGTCAAAGCCTGAACCTGAAATTATTGACGACCCCGAAGACGACTCATTATTTAAAGTCAAGCCGGGACTAGAGTTAAAGGCCTCAGTTATTGAACAAATTGCGGCATTGAATCCCCTTGAGATTATCGCGAGGGCAGCAAATGCAAAAATTGATGAATATCACTTAATCCGGGACTTTACATTTGTGCGCAAAATGCGAGAAATGCCGGAGTGCAAACCGTTCATTCATGGAATCACAAAAGCGGCTCTTGCAACAGACAGCTTCTTGAGTGCGGCATCATTCCAGCAAACGGCGCAGGTTTTAGCGGGTGCAGCAGTTAAAGGCGAGTTAGACCCGTTAAACGGCCTGAAAGAAAATGTTATAATCGGACACTTAATACCGGCAGGAACGGGAGCAGACCCATTCAGAGGTATCAGCTACAAGCCCACGCGCAAAAAGGTTGAAGAGAGCGACTCAGAAGTAATAGAGCCTGCTGTAAAGACTGAAGATATTTTTGCGGAATAAAATTTTTTCCCTCCTGTTATAATGCGGGAGGGATTATTTTTTGATTCATTGCTTTTATGGAGGACTGTTATTATGATTTACGGGAATGTGAACAACGAATTTTTTGACACGCAGATAAAATTATTGCCTGCTCCTCTTGCTGCTGCATTGAAATTTTTAAAGAATGAGGACTTAGCAAGCCATGAACTCGGTAAATTTGATATAAAACTTGCTGATACAGATATGATTTTGCAGGTGCTAGACATTGAGACGAGTCCGCGCGAAAAATTGCGTCCTGAGATTCACAGAAAATTTATAGACGTTCAGTTTTTGTGTCTAGGAGGCCCGGAAAACGCTGCATTCTATAACGACGACGGAAGCAATATCGTTGATGAAAATTTATTAGATACCCCGCGCGATATTTTATTTTACAAGAATAATGCTGACATTCGAGAGGGCTTAATACCGCTGGAAATAGGGACGTTCGCGATTTATTTTCCGTGGGACGTTCATGTGCCTGCAATAGCTGTTAATAATAAACCGGCCAAGATTCGCAAGATAGTAATAAAAGTTCCGTTAAATGCGTGTTATTAGCCGTCATGTAAAAAATTTGTCGCTGTGTGATTTACTAGAGAGGCGCAAAGCACTTGAAAGCGTTTTATCAGGCGAGGGAATTAATTACGAAATTAAAGACTCTCAAGGCGGCATAATTAATTACGAATTCGAGTCGGGCATAGATTCTAAATATTTATTCTCGGCTCATTATGATAATTACAGACTTTCTTGCGGTGCAAATGATAACGTCGCGGCGGTCTGCATATTAATTGATTTATATCACGAGTTAAAGTCGCGAAATATTTCCGCAAAATTTGTATTTACCGACGCAGAAGAAAATAATCACGAGGGAGCAAAATTTTTCGCCGAGACTCATAATATGAAGTCATTTGCAGGAGTGATAAATCTTGATTTGTGCGGTTACGGGGACTCAATAGTAATTAACGGCAATATAAAGCGTCTAACAAATAAAAATTTGCTTGGCCGTCATAATACAGAACTCGTGAAATTTTTGCCCGAAAGCGACGATAAAATTTACCGCAAATATAATATTCCCGTCGTAAATATTTCAATTGTGCCGAAATGGGACGTGCAGTATTTGAAGGCTCTTGCGTCATTTGGTGATAGATTGTTGGGCCAGCCGCCTGAATTTGATTTAATTTTTTCGCAGATGGAGATAACGCAGACTTTTCACGGAGGCTGCAAAGATTCGCCGGAATTTATACAGGACTCGGCAATGCAGAAAATTTTTGATTACTTGCTCGACTCAATGACTTATAAACAGGAAGAACAGGAGGAAAAAATATCATGCTTGAAAATATTTTCTCACTTTATAACAAAATTGCGCTTATAACCGGCGGTAACGGAGGACTCGGCGGTGAGATTGCGAAAACTTTTAAAGATTACGGCGCGAGAGTTATTATTTGCGGTCGTAAGGCTGAAGACTCCGAAGATTTTTGCGGGATTAAATGCGATATTACAAATCAGGACTCTATTAATTCACTCATGGACAGAATCGCAAAGGATTTCGGGCGGCTTGATATTCTCGTTAATTGCGCTGGGAAAAATATTTTATTGCCTGCTGAAGATTATGACTCTGACTCATTCTTTAACGTAATGAACTTGAACATTAACTCACTTCACAACATAACGCGCGAGGCCGGAAAAAGATTCATGATTCCTCAGAGAGCCGGCAAAATTTTAAATCTCTCGTCAGTCAAAAGCATTATCGGCACCGACAAAGATTATATTGCATACTGCACGAGCAAAGGCGCATTAAACATGTACACAAAGCAATTAGCATGTGAATGGGGAAAATATAATATCAACGTGAACGCCATAGCCCCGACATTTGTTAGGACGCAGATAAACTCTTTCCAGCTTGACGACAAAAATTTTTATGATTCACTAATAAACCGCATACCATTAGGGCGAATCGGACAGAAAAAGGACATTGCTTCAGCGGCGTTATTTTTGTGCAGTGAGGCAGCAGATTTTATAACGGGTCAAATTTTGTGCGTTGACGGAGGATTGACGGCGAAACAATAAAAATTAATAATTTTGCTTATGAACATTTCAGTAATTCTCATAATACCCTTTGTTGGCGGAGCTATTGCTGCTGGTGCTACGGCGGCTGGGAGTGCTATAGCGTTGGCGGCTGCGTCTGCGATTGGTTCTGCAACAATATGCGGTGTAAGTGTAGCTACTGTTGCAAAGGGTACAGGATTGTTATTTGCGTACTGTTTATTATCGGATATAAAAGCTGATGAGGCAAGGACAGAAGGCGAAAAGCGCGGATACAATAAAGCATCCAAAGAGTACGAGAGTAAATTACGCTCTCAGGCAAAAGAATTTTTCAATCAGCTTGCAAGACTTCAGCATGAAATAGAATCTCATAAACTTTCACGCGAGAAAGCAGAGAAAATCGCATTTGAAGCATTAGAACTCGTCAAAGAAATTGAAGGCTGTGCACGAGGTCTCAAGCAAAAAGGTCTTAGCATTGATTCAGAGACAGCCGGATATTATCAGAATTTACAACAAGTAGAGGCTCAAAGGGAAGCAGCAAAGGCAGCATAAGACAAAATTTTAACGGAGTCTGCAATAAAAGCGGGCTCCATTTTTTCGGGAGTGTGAAAATTTATGAATATTCAAGAAATAATGCGAAGACGGCGGGAATTAAGCGCAGAACTTGAGACTTTGCACGCCGAATCAGCAAAACTTGACTCTCAGACAGATAAAACGATTCGCAACATGCACAAAATAATTGACGAGTCTAACAGGGTCGCAGATGTAGCGCACAATTCTGAAAAAATTCTTGATGACCTTGACCGCGAATTTGAGCAGAAGACTAATTTAAACGGGCTCGATATAACATTTCTTTTTCTTGCGACGGCTATACAGTGCGTGCGATGGTACGTGCTTTCAAATGATAAATTCAGATTCAATTCACACACTGAAGACGATAATTTATTTAATGAAAGGCTTTATCCCAAAGAGTTATCAAGATATTTTGCTTGCTTCAGTGCCTTATGACGCGATAAAAGGAGGCGCGCAATTTGAAGCAGGACTTGCAGGGACGAGCCATAGATTCAGGACGCTGGGACATGATCCGATAATGGGCTGGATATTTGGGCAGGTTAATATTTTGTCGGACTCTCTTACTACATCAGATTTTACGTCATATAACGTAAATAATACGATAATAACGGGTCTGGTGCCTACTCCGCAAATTTTCACGCGCGCATATGAACAGATAAAGGCCGATAAAATGACTTTACCCGCAGCAATATTACGTCAAGCAGTTCATTTCGGGACAGATTATTTCACGAAGCAGGGACTCCCGGTGCCGTTTATTAGCACTATCGATAATGACTTGTCAAAAACTTTGCTGACAAAATTTAACGTCGACATGTGGAGCATTACAAGAGGAGCAGCCCTCGCAGAATTAATAAATTATATTGTCGCATTGATTCACAGATTATTTTATGATCCGGAAAAATACAGCTCGCCAAAAGTCTATGAAGTCAAGACCCGCAAAATAATACGTTAGCGTCAGGAAGCAATATTCTTTACACTGCAATAGCGGCTTGATGTAGGGGGGATTCTTGTAACTTTATGGCACTTGATTCGCGACAGAAAATTTAAGCAGGAAATAAAACGGGAATTTATAACAGAACGCTTTAATGAAATGATACGGGAGCGGCGAGTACCATTTTGAGTAAAAATTTTAATGGGCTTCGTGAGTCTTTATCCATTCGACGAGATATTCAAACGAGATTTCAGAGGCTGCCAGCTTATAGAATAACGAGAATAATTCAAATTCTGTGCAGTCAATTTCTATCCCGTTAATCTTGAGAAATTCTAATACAATTAAAGCCGCGATTCTTTTATTTCCGTCGACGAATGCATGATTTTGCGCAAGACCGAAGCCCAATCTCGCAGCCTTCTCATAAATTGTCGGGTAAACGTCATAACTGCCGAAAGTTTGAAACGGTGCATTTACTGCCGAGTCAAGCAAACCTTTGTCTCTGATTCCATCGCTGCCGCCCGTCGCCCTAATCATGTCAGAGTGCAAAATTATGACTTGTTCTAATGTTATCTCACGCATTTGCAAGTGCCTCGAATGCTTCTCTATGCTGTGCGATTATTCCCCGCGCAATTTTCCTTAATTCCTCTGTGTCCATAAGTTCCCGCTCTTCATTTAAGGACGCTCGAACATCAATATCAACATCATAATTTTCTAAGTCTAAAGCTGTATTCATTGATTGATTCATTCCTTCCTGAAAAATTTTGCTGTTATTATACACTAATGCAAAAAAAATTTTCCCCCGCTGAAGTACTCAACAGGGGAAAAAAAGTTTATTCGCGCTTAAATTAGAATTTAACGATAACTTTCATGTAATTGCCGGGGTTCTTCTCGATGTCAATTATCGCTGCCGGAGCTTCTTCGACTGATACGACCTTCGTTAATAATTTCTCCATGTCGACGCGCTTTGAGTGTATTAACTCTAATGCTTCCTCGAACTCTTTTGCGCTGTTGCGTCCGCCCCTGATGTCTAATTCTTTCTTCGTGATTAAATCTGTCGGGAGACTCGTTTCTTTCTTTGGCCAGCCGGTTAGAGTAATTCTCCCTGCGTGTGATGCATAATCGAGAGCTGCTCTAATCTGTGAATTTGCGCCGGAACATTCGACTACTAACTGCGCCATGTCTCCGCCGGTAATTTCTGCGATTCGTTCGGCTGTGTTCTCATTTGCTGAGTTAATAGTGTATTCAATGCCGACTTTCTTTGCGTAATCGAGTCTTTCTTGAACTATATCGATTAAAATCGCGTGTGCGTTATAAGCCTGTGCAGCCATTGCAGCAGCTAAACCGATTGGGCCTGCTCCGATAACTGCGCAAAATTCGCAAGCCTTGAGTCCGCCTCTGTGAATCCCGTGCAAGCTAATAGTTAAAGGTTCGGCCATTGCTGCTTGTTCCCATGTCATTCCGTCGGGGATCTTCACGAGCATATTTGCAGGATGGCAAAAATATTCACACATTCCGCCGTCTCTGTGAACACCTAAAGTCTGCATATGAGTACAGCAATTTGTTCGGCCGATTCTGCATGGGTAGCACTTACCGCAGAACATATAAGGTTCAGCAACGACTCTATCGCCGGGCTGCAACCCTTTGGGATTATCGGCAGGAATCGACACAATAACAGCTGACAGCTCATGACCGATAATTCTGGGATAACTCACAAGATTATTAGTGCCTCTGAACGCGCCTATGTCAGATCCGCAAATCCCAGCAGACATAATCTTTAATAACGCTTGGCCTTCTTTGGGTTCGGGCTTAGGTACGTCAATACATTCAACTTTGAAAGGCTCGATAATTCGTACTGCTTTCATGAAAATTTTCACCTCGTTAAGATTTTACACTTTCCATCGCATGAATCAGATTCACAATAAATTCATGACAAGGGACACTAACTCCGCATTTTGCAGCAGCTTTCACGACTGAACCGCTTATCGTGTCGACTTCAGTTCTTCGGCCTGCTCTCATGTCAGCGCAAATTGAAGTAATACCGTGCGGGGAATTTTTTGCGACCTCTCTAATTTCGTCAAGTAACGCGTTTTCGTCTGCTTCGAGATTTAATGCGTGTGCGACTGTTACGGCCTCATGCAATAATTTTTTCGTGAGGTTAAATGTGTTCTCGTTTGCAGTGATAAAGCCGATCTCACATTTTAGGACACCAGTAACGGCACTCAATGCGACATTGACAAATAATTTATTCCAGATTAACTGTTGAATATTCTCGTGAATCCTGACATTAAATCCGCACGAGTCAAATGATTCCTTCAACTTTGGGAGGAACGAGTCAGAATCTTTTACGAGCATTCCTACATTTGTATTGCCTTTTCCGCCGTGCCTGACATGACCGGGGGCTAATACTGCGCCGTTGTCTTCAGTTGTGCCGATTATGATTCGCTCAGGTTTCACAAATTCCGACAAAATATCTTCATGGCCTGAACCGTTTTGCAGAGTCATTAAATAAGTATGAGAGTCAATTAAATGCTTGTTGCCCTCAAGTGCTGCGCGCGAAAATAAAGCCTTCACGAACAATATAATCAAATCGACGGGTTTAAATCCTTCAGTTTTTGCGACTGCTTTCGGGTGAAAAATTTTATCTTCGCCGTTTTCCTCAAGTTTTAGTCCGTCAGAGTTTACAGCCTCAATTACTGCCGGATTAGTGTCGATTAAATATACTTCGTTGTTCTGCGAGAGTCTGCCGCCGTAAATTGAACCCATTGCTCCCGCGCCGATTACAGCTATTCTCATTCGGAGAACTCCTTTATACCCTCGATTGCATAAGCATGAACGGGACTCGAGTCAAGTCCTACGATGGGAAGCGGTGCAAATGACATGAAAAATACATCTTTGTGCAGGCTTTCGAGATTCTTCAAGACTTCAATAAATATAATGCCCTCAGCTAATAAAATATCGTGAAATGGCTTTACGTCCTCGTTGCAGTTCTCGATTGACACGCCGTCGCCAAATCCTACTGCTTTGACCTTCTTGGCTTTAAACCATTCTGCTGTCTCGCCGTTGACAAAGAGTCTTTTATCTTTCTCCGTGTTAGTGTCGGGTGTGAAGGGGTTTAACTTGTAAGACGAGTCAATTATCACAATATCGCCCTCACGTACTTTTTTTGCCTCGCGGTCTAAGTCTTTGGCTGTAATGTGCGAATTAGGAGCGCAGGACTCTTTGAAATCTACATAAACGCCGCGTCCTACAAAAGTTGTTAAGGGGATTCCAGTAACGTCCGGCCAGTTATCGTTATGATGATAGGGGCATTCAGCGTGAGTCCCTAAGTGAGTCATGATATCGACGTTCGTGTGAAAATCGGGAATCGGTCCGCCGGTGTTGAAGCGATACAATTTGCAGCGTCGAGTTTCAGTCGCAGGATCAACAAGTTTTGACAGATCGACGAGTCTTAAGCCTCCGCCTAAATCATAAACATTTTGTCTCATGATAAAATTTTCCTCCTGTTATGCTTTAACTTTGATTACAACTTTTTTCACCTTTGCGGGCTGACCGGCTGCGCATCTGGGTTTGTGGGCTTCTTCTGTTGAGACGACGATAAAATCTCCCTCGTTCAATAACACCATGCCGAAAATTTCCGGATCATCATAAAATTTTACGTCTTTGCCTTCCGGAGCGTCTGTCAGCTTGAGACCTTCGCGGGCGCATACTCCGAACATTTCTGCACCTTCGACCATGTACTGAATATCAAAATATTTGTCGTGGGTCTCAAATTTGCGTTTGTCTGCTGGTTCGGTCGTGTAGCTCTGGACTTCCGCAAAAACGTCATCGCCAGAAATTTCGTATTTTCCTAAGGCCATTGACTTAATGTCGTTTTCTGCAAGCCACTTATAGCCCAGCTTGAATTTTTCCGCGAGATAATCATACTTTGCTGCTTCCTTAATTTTTCCTGTGAACATGATAATTTTACCCTCCTATAAAAATTTACTCGATGTGGCCGGCAAATTCCCGACCGTCTGCGAGCGCTTTCACTTGTTCAAAAATTATATCATCAACTTGAACGCCTTCTGACATACTTTTTTTGCGGCGTAAAATCGTGCTTTCTCCCGGACATTTTACGGGGTGAGCGGGGTCGATTGGGTGTGCGCTGTCTGCGATTTTGACTCGACGGTTTAATTTTTCCTGAATCTCGTCATGACTCCCAAACATATACGGATCAACCGCTATAAAAATTTGTGAACAACCTGTGCAGCTGCCTCTATAATTTTCGCCGTCCATGTCAGAACCGACTAACCCGTTAGAAATTGCTGCTGCGGCCAAGTCAAGTGCAATAGCTAGACTCGTGCCCTTCCAATAACCTGTCGGGAGGATTCGCCGTGATTCTTCGATTGCTGCGGGGTCTGTTGTGAGATTGCCTTCTTTGTCAAAGCCGCCCGGATAAGGTAACTGCTTACCTGCGAGTCTGTAAACGCCTAATTTTCCGTAAGCATATTGACTCATTGCCATATCAACGACAATTTGACCGTCTTCACGCGGGATTGCTACACAAAATGGGTTATTGCCGACGCTTTCTACATCGCTCCCCCACATGGGCATACAACTTTCTGTGCTGATCCAGCTTATTCCGACAAAACCTGACTCGGCCATTTTCCACGCATAAGTGCCGCCCCTCATCCAGTGAGTACTATTTTTCAGCGCGACAAGTCCGATTCCGTGTTCCTTTGCAAGAGCCATAGCCCTATCTGAGCAAAAAAGCGCATTAATTACGCCGATTCCCAAATGCCCGTCATAGTTTTCTGCTGCGCCCTTAGCTTTTACGAGTTCACATTTAGCATTTACGTTAATCCAGCCTTTTTTAACGTATTCAGCAAAACGGGGAACGCGATTCATTCCGTGACTCTCGACTCCGTCAGCACTTGATGAACAATGAACATGCGCGCAAATTTCTGCGTTTTCTTCACTGAGTCCGAGATTCAAGAATGCCTGTTTTGTTATTGCTTTGAGTTCGTCAAATTTCACTATCATTTATTGTCCGATACCTCCAATTTTCACTTTCGCCCACGCGCGATGAAC
>JAFSXS010000058.1 GCA_017443945.1 Synergistaceae bacterium | reverse complement strand
TCATGTCTATGAAGTTCTGATTTCATAAATTTTCTTCACCCTTAATAAAAATTTTTTATAGACTATCATATATTTCCTATTCTGACGACACCGTCTAGCGTTGACGTTTGCCCCGTTATTTATGGCCGCTTCAATTTCGCTGACATTGCCGGATTTACAGAGATTCACAAAATCTTTATCGCTCATTATTTATTCTCCTTTCTCCTTACCCCGCCAGAATGTCCTGACAGGTGAGCCTGTGAAGTCTTCTAATTCGCGCAATTTATTCTTGACGTGATTCTCAAAACTTGAATTAACTAGCCCCGGATTATTCACGAAAAATATAAACGTAGGAGGTTCTGAGTCAGCCTGCGAGCAGTAATAAACCTTCAATGCCCGGCCTTTCTTGTCTGAAGGGAGTCTGTCAAATGCTAACACGTCCCGCATGAGTCGATTTAAAATATTTGTCGGAATTCGTTTTTTGCGATTCTCGTTCACTGTCAAAACCGTCTGAATGATTTTATTTATTCCCCGACCGTTCAAAGCCGACGCAAATATAATCGGGGCAAAACTCAAGAACGGCATATCATCACGAATCTTTTTCACGAGTTTATCAGCTTTGTTATTATTCTCACTCGTTACTAAGTCCCATTTATTGAGCACGATAATTAAGCCCTTGCCTTTGTCGACAACATGAGCAGCAATTTTTTTGTCCTGATCTGTACAGGGTTCGCGAGCGTCCATTAACAATAAAGCAATATCTGATCTATCTACAGCAGCAAGAGTCCTCACAAATGAATAATATTCAAGATTCCCGTCAAATTTTGCGCGCCGTCTGAGTCCTGCAGTGTCGATTATTCTAAAATTTTGGCCGTCAAGATTTACAGCCATGTCTACTGGATCGCGTGTTGTGCCTGCTATGGGACTAACTAGTGAACGCTCCGAGCCTGTGATTTTATTCAAGAGTGAAGATTTGCCGACATTCGGCTTTCCTGCGATAACTAATTTTATTTCATCGTCAAAAATTTCTGAGTCTTCATATTCGGGCAGCAAATTAATTATCTCGTCAAGTAAATCATCAAGTCCGCGCTTGTGTAATGCACTTATAGCAATAACATTATCAAATCCCAGCGTATAAGCCTCGTTTGCAAGTTCGTCGTGTTTCACGTCGTCAAGTTTATTCACGGCAATTATTACGGGTTTATTTCCGGCCTTGCGTATGAATTCCGATATTTCCAAATCTGAACTCGTAACACCGTCCCGCCCGTCAATCATGAATATAATAATGTCTGACTCTTTGACAGCCTCATTGACATGAGATTTTATGCCCTCGCTGAATTCCGTATCAATCCCGAAAATCCCCCCCGTGTCAATCACATAAAAATTTCGCTCTCTGTGTGAGACTTCACCGTAAAGCCTGTCTCTTGTAACTCCGGGCATATCGTCAACTATTGCATCACGCGAATTCGTTAATCTGTTAAAAAGTGAAGATTTGCCGACATTTGGCCGGCCTATTATTGCAATTATTCCCGACATTTTTTATTTACCGTGTATATATTCTGCTAATTCGAATGACTCAAGCCCTGCCGAGAGTCCGACTGCTAATTTTATTCTTGCTTGATATGGTGAAAGCATTGCCCCGTTAATTAATCCCATTTCGAGTAACTGCGACGCGCTGCCCTCGTAATTTTCCGTAGCCTGCACAAATCCGTCCGGATAACGTGAAGTCAATACAGCAGGAATATTTGAGCGCAAAATCTTTCTTAACAGCGGCACCCATACTGAAGGCACATCACCATCGCCCGAACCTGATATAATAAGGCCGTCTAACTCTTCAAATCTTTTTTCTACTAATGCACGCAGAATCAAATCACTATCACCGAGTGAAGCATTTAAAATCGGAATATTACGCGCTAGGGGATTTGTCAATTTCTGAACATAACGATGACGCGGAAATCTTAACGAGATATAAGCCCCTGAAGGCTGAGAGAACACACCAAGAGGCGACTCAGGGAATGCAAGAAGGCCGCTGCGATTAAAATTTGATATTCTCAAGACATCAGCCGGAGCATAAATTGAGTCCTGTATGCAGATTAATGCGCCCTTACCCGTGCAAGCTCCCGACAAAGCAGCTTTTACTGATTGAGTGAGTCTCACTGAAGTCTCGCTGTTTGGAGTCCCCGCGTTGAAAATTGATCCCGTAAAAATTAAAGGCGGATTCAAGTCCCATACTAAATCAGCAAAGTACGCAATTTCTGCGAGTGCCTGAATTCCGCAAGTAACTACAACTCCACGCGCGCCCTCATCATGTACAAACGTTCGAATCATGCTGATTAATTCGCCGCACATTCTAAGAGTATAATTTGATGCCGGTTGAAAGCTCCATTTTTGTAAAGAAACGTGATCTCTTACATCTTCAGGCAATAATGAAAAAATTTCGTCGTCTGATAATTCCGTTACATCGTGTGATTCATGACGCTGAACGATTCGCCCGCCAGCTAGTAATATTACAATTTTGTCTCTGTTATCCATAAAAAAATTTGCACCTCTGAAATAATTTAATAGCCGAGATTTTCACCGACTATAATAATATGATATTGCCGTCCCTTTACTGGACGTTCAAGAATTAATATCGCCCTGCACATGCTTTTATCATCGCGGCAGTTCACGCAATGGCCAGCCTTTACGCACGCTGTATCTTCATTTTGTCTGATTGCGTTCGGAATCGTTGCAGATCTCGCGCGTTTGAGTCCGTCCGATAAGTCAAATGCAAGTTTGTTGATTCCTATCACGAATAAAACGAGCCCGTTACCCCATGACATTCCGGCGACTCTGTTTCCTGTTCCGTCAATGTTAATAATTTCTCCGTCCCGTGTTAAGGCATTTGCGCTCGTCAAGAAAACATCTGCTGTATTTTCGAGGAATCTTGCTTCCCTGCGTTCCTTGTCTGACATTTGCCCCCAGTGCTGGAAAATTTTATTTCCGCGTTCTCTAAGTGCGTCAAGTGCTCCTATATCCCTAATTGTAACAGTGCCGGGGATTCCTACTGAGGCATTTTGCGGGATGATTTCAAGAATTCGCTTTAATGCGTCTTGGCCTGTTGGTACGTATTCTGCACTGAAGCCGCGTTTTTCGAGTGCCCTTACTGCGTCGAGTCCTATAATTTCATTTGCTTTGATAATATTTTCGTGAGTCATTTATTTAGCCTCCTTCAAAAAATTTAATTCAGTCAATAGTGTAGGATTTTTGCCGAATTTCTTTATTGCGTCGTCTATAATTCTTTTCGCGTCAAAGTACAGCCCCTTATTTCTATATGCAGCAGCCAGGCCGATATAAGCTCGTAAATCTTTCGGGTTAAGTTCGATTGCTTGAGAAAAATTTATTATTGCATTGTTATAGATTCCGAGATTGAGTGCTTCTGTTCCTTCCCGCATTAATTCTTTGAAAGTCGGCGGAGTCTTTTGCGGTGTTGTCTCAATTTTTGCTGGCTCCGGCTCGAGTTCGGGAATAATTTGCGGTGATTCTGTCTTCTCGCGTTCTTGATTATTAAGCCGGTTTAATTCATTTCTCGCAAATTCTTTGTCTGAGCTGTCATTTTCCGGCAATAAATTAATATATTCTTCCCATGAAATTTTTGCGGTCTGTAAATGCCCGGCCTTCTCTGAAGAAATAGCTAGCCCAGTCAAGAAAGTCAATATATCAGGATAAAGTTTATAAGCTCGTTGATATTCGTTAGCTGCCTGCTCATATTCACCGGAATTATATAGTGCCAGTGCCTTAGCGTTTAAATAATCAGGAGTCTTTTTCTGCAGATAAATTAACACAAGCCAAGCAATTAATAAAGTTATAACAAGTGAAGTGCACATTATAGCAGCCTTCTTGATATAAGAATTCTGGACCGGCTCAGATTTTTTTTGCTCGGAAGCTCGTTCTTGTCGTTCGTGGAGAATCCGCTGTAATCTTTGAGTGAAATTTTTTCCGTGCGGAGTCTGATTATTATATTCCTGAAAATTTATTCCCTGCTCATAATGTTCGTAAAGCTGTGAAGATTCCTGCGAGTTGTCGTCGTCATTGCTTATATTGCTCCAAAGTTCCGGCGGGGGTTCGTCTAGGCTTAATTGAAATCCTGTAGCTGCCTCCTGTTGAGCTTTATTCATGTTAGATATATCTATATCCGGCGATTCTTGCTGATGATTAATTGTTTCGTCTTTAAATTCCCTCTCCACCGGACGGGTGGGCGG
>JAFSXS010000057.1 GCA_017443945.1 Synergistaceae bacterium | reverse complement strand
TCTATAATAATCGCAAATTTTTCACAAATTATATACGAGCAAAGCCGCCGAGCGGGGTGGGTGGGTGGGAGCGAGGCGGCAGGAGACAAATAATTTTTCGCGCATAAATCAGCCCGGTATAAATATGTTATATTGTTTTAGAGTGTTTGAAATTGTATCATGACTGTAAAATTTTATACCTTAAGGAAGGAGAATTTTTCATGAAGTCCAGCAAAACCGCAAAATTTATCTGTATTTTCACGGCTGTATTCATGTTTATGTACGGGAGGGCTTATGCTTCTGTTACTGAAACGGTTGCAAACGGTTACACGACTGAATCGGGCACTAAATATGATCTAGTGAAAGGAGTCTTCAAATCACCGTCCGAGCTCCCTATGAGATTTTTCTTTTCGGAGGGATTCTTTGCTGAAGATCCCTACAAATATAATCCTCATGTAGCAACGGCCTCGCTGTGTATGGCAATATCGGGCATGTATACCGACGGCGGGGAATATTCGACAAGAAGCAGAAATATCATCCAGTACATGAAAGATATCGGAGTTGACGCGAACAATATTCACCTCAACAGAGACAACAGAGTCAAACCTAGACCTGACAGCATAGGCGTAACATTCGGCTGGAGACCAATGAAAGACGGCCGTATATTAATCCCGATTGCAGTACGAGGCGCAAATTACGAAAAAGAATGGGTAAGCAACGTAACTTTAGGCAGCGGAAACGACAATGACGGCGGCAATGACGCTAAGGACGAGGCAAAGGGATTTTCCGAATCAGCAACAAAAGTTTACAAGGAGCTTGTAGCATTCGTGAACAGTCATGATAAGGGCGCAATTACGTCATCAGATAATACGGTTACACTCAACAAGGACAAAAAATTTGTATTCTGGATTGCGGGTTATTCCCGTGCAGCAGCAGTAAGCAACTTAACTGCAAAACGTCTTGTCGAACTCTGCCATGACACCAGCAGCAAAGTTGTAGCTTATACCTTTGCAACACCCAGAGGAGGCTGGCAGGGTAAGCTGAAATATTCCGTAGAAGAATACGACTGCATTCATAACATTGTTGATCCTGGAGATGTCGTGCCGAGAGTTGCGCCTAAGGCCATGAATTTTATACGTTACGGCGTTGACCATTATGTTCCAGGTTATCAGGCCGGCAAAATTCAAACTTATGATGAACGCTGCGACAATGCTTCATTTTACGAGTTCAATTCGTTATATAACTCGGCACGTGCGAAAATGGAAACACATCTCAAGGCGATTGATCCAAATGGGTATAGCTCTTTATTGCAGAGATTTGCAGCTGTTGATACTCACGGATTCACACTCGAAAACGCGATAAAAGCCGGCATTCTCAAAGGTGCTGCCTACACAGCTAATTCTTTCGTCAGCAAGGATATAATGGATCATAATTTGAATATCATTCTGGGACAACCGCTGCTTGATAACATACAACTTTTCAGCAGAGGCCAAAACGTGCGTCTGGACAAATTTCTTGATGAGTTTGTCAATAATTTATGCAGCTGGACAGAACTTACGCGCACTAAATATATCGCAAAGGGAACGAACGGCGGTTACGGCATAGTTATAGGGGCTAGCGGCGTTAAAATGACTGATGCCACACTGCAGGACTCACTCCGTGATGTTATGAATGCCATTCATAGCGGCACTAATGAGGATTTCGAGAGATTCTGCGAGAAAATACAAGCTAGATTCAGTCTCACCAGACTTAATAATGAAGTTGATATATTCGAGTCAATATGTAGCATACTAATATGGGCTCTAAGCCAAAATGAGAATTTTATTAGTGCCACTTTAATCAGGATGATTCGGGAGAGCGGAGCTTTTCAGGAACTTAAACATTTGACTGCTGCTGAGAGAAACAAGCTCATGAATCACGACTTGTTAGTGCTGGTAAATTTTGCGATGGCCTTTCTGAATAAAGATTATTCCACGAACATGTACGATACCGGCGGACTGGCATATACAACGACATTGATGAATTATATTCAGGGAATAGGGCAAAATCATTCTACTAATATCGCAATGGCATGGCTTCGTGCTGATGATTCACTGTATGAAAACGAGACAAGTCAGATTACTGCTGCTTCAATCGCTGAAATTTCTGACCCTGATTATCTGAATCTCGCGAACGTAAAAATTAGTGCTGAAGGAGCTCAAGTACTCCTTGATATCATTGAGGCTGACGATTTAGCTTCAGATTATGTAGAGGACGTAAAAACGTTGCTGAGTCAAAGAACGTCCGTTGATGTCCTGTATGAAAGCGGAGCCGTTGAAAAACTGCCGGTAACATGGAATACATCGAGCTACAAAAGTTCTTACCTTAACACTGATTATATATTCGACGAAAACAAAGAAGCATGGGTTTCTTACAACGAAGCAGCCGGAGAAAAACCCGAAGAACGTGCACCGCGTCTTTATCTTTTCAACGGGAAAGTGAATCTGCCGGACAGAGTAAGCAATCCAAATAATATAAGCACAGATATTACGCTTGAAATTTTTGTTGATGGATTTGAACGGGTTGAAGAGCCTTATGCTTATCCGCCGGAGGGAGTTTTCTATGGCTCGCAGGAAATTCACCTTTTCTGTGATGACCCTGATGCTGAAATTTATTACTACGTTGCCTCACAGGATATCTTGAAATCACCCGTAAAGTATACAGGTCCGATAACGATTAAACTTGAAGAAGGCGCGACTGAAGAGCAGAAATTTCTTGTGGCATTTTACAGCACTAACAGCAAATCGGATAAGGCTATCAGCCACTTTGTTATAAATTATTACACGGTACGCCCGATAGATCCTGATAATCAGGTTGCAGAGGACGGAACATTCAATTACTCAATCGCAAAGACATTCACGTTTTCGAAAGATATTGCGGTCTGCTGGAGAGTCAACAGCGCAGACATAAAACTTGAAGAAAATTCCGCTGCATATGAAAATTTGACTTCTGCGGACTTAATCCTGTTCACATTCAATGTTGACAGCGCAGACACAGTACCGGCAAAAGAAGCTGCCCTTGCTGTAATGTCAATAGCAACAATAACTCCGGCCGGAAATTATTCGATTCCTGTACAGTTTTCTACTGATAACGGAAAAACTTGGACTGACGAGAAAATAATAACGTTCAAGACAAGCGAACTCATTGCAGGGAATCAGAACAACAACGTTGAAGGCCCAAACGGTTCAGGCGGCGGCTGTAACTCTGGTGTTCTCGGAGTCATGACTTTAGCGGCAGTCATTGCGGCATTTTTCAGGAAGCCCGGAGAAAAATAAAAATTTATAACTCATAATTACCCCTGCTGTGTAATATCCCGGCGGGGGGTAGCTCTGACATGCAAAAGTTTTTACAAGTATTCAAGTGTAATAGCCATAAAACGTGTATAATTATTAAATCTCAATAAATTTTTATACTTTACATTACGGAAAGGGGAAATTTTTTCATCATGTTCAAGCCTAAAGGTATAGTCATCCCTGTTGTTACTCCTTTTGACGATAACGGCAAATTTATGGATGAAGAGTACAAGAAACTTTTGCAGTATTTCATTGATAACGGCGTTCAAGGCGTATTTCCGTTCGGAACTTCAGGAGAGTTTTACGCGTTCGATAACGGATTTTACCGCCATGTCCTAGAAGTTACGGCAGAATATGCGCGCGGAAAAATGGACATCTACGCAGGTGCAAATCATATCACGCCTAAGGGAGCAATCGAACTCGCGAAAATTGCCGAAGAAGTCAAAGTCGACGCTCTCAGCGTTTTAACTCCTATGTTTGTGAGTCAGACGCAGAAAGAAGTAGAAATCTATTACAGGAAAGTTGCCGACGCTACAAGCCTCCCGATCGTAATTTACAACAATAAGCCCAAAACAAATGTAACTGTCGAACCTGCAACTATTAAGGAACTCGCGAAAGTGAAAAATATCATCGCAGTAAAAGACTCTACCGGCGATATGACTAACAGTGAAGAATATATAAGACTCACGCGCGATAATCCGGATTTCTGCGTGTTAATGGGACGCGATACACTCATTTATGCGGCTCTCTGGTATGGTGCAGCAGGAGCAATAACAAGCTGCGGAAATATTGCCCCGCGTATAGCAGTCGATATTTACGAAAATTTTATTAACAAAAACTATGACGCAGCACTCGAAGCACAATTTAAATTAAGCGCACTGAGAATCGCCACTAATATGGGAAGTTTCCCGGTCGTAATAAAAGAAGCTCTCAACATGATAGGCTACAACGTCGGAAAATGTGCGGAACCGATTCAGCCTTTAACGCCCGAACAACACGAAAAATTAGCAGGAGTCCTTAAGGAAATAGGCTTACTGAAATAAAAAAATTTTTTCCCCTTGCGAGTTAATCACGTGAGGGGATTTCATTTGCTCATAAAAAATGACCTCCCGACATTAAATCAGGAGGCCGAAAATTTTTAATTTCTACAATGCAACAGCTACAATGCCGAGCACAACAGAAATAAATCCTAACAACGTTTGACGCTTATACGCTGAAAGAAGGCCGAGCAATATAGCTATCGTTCCGAAAATATTTGCGTGTCCAAAGAATGCGACCATGCTTGCAACTACTCCGATAACGCCTATTACAATATATTCAGCCTTTGCGATTAAGACTTTGTGCGAAGGAGTCAAATATTTATCATCTGGCACACCAAATTTCTCTTCGTAATCGTCAACTATGCGCTTTAACGTTACGGAAAGAATTAATAATCCGATTAAGTTCGGTAATGCCATTAAGCCGTTTAATGTGTCGGAAATATCCCAGATGTTATTCAAGAATTGATTGCCTTCTGAGCCGATAAACTGTGCGCCCGCCGATCCGATTAAGACCATTGCGATCCATAAAATTTTCATGATAGGTTTGCACCATACGCCGAACAAATATGTAACTGCCGTCTCTGCGTACCAGTACCAGCCTAAAATCGTCGTGAACGCAAATAATAATAACCCGACCGATAAAATATATTTTCCGGGCGTTCCGAGTGCGCTCTCAAAGGCTTTCAACGTCAACTGCGCGCCGGTAAGTTCAGGAGATCCCGTAAGAGTCCCTGTCGACATGATAACAAGTGCTGTCATCATACAAATAACGATCGTGTCCATGAAGACTTCAAATATTCCGTAAAAGCCCTGCTGCACAGGATGTTCAACGCTTGCTGTAGCGTGTACCATAGGAGCAGAACCCATACCAGCTTCATTGGAGAAAACGCCTCTTGCGATACCTCTCTGCACTGCTTCTTTGACGCACCAGCCTGCTAATGCTCCGGGCAGAGTTTCTGTAGGGTTGCTGAATGCTAAGTGAAGTGCGTTAGAAATTGCGCCGGGTATTGCTTCAGCATTCGTTACAAGAACAAATACTGAACCTGCGATATAGAAAATTGCCATGAAGGGAACTATCAAAGTTGTAACAGTTGAAAGACTCTGCAATCCGCCGATGATAACAAGTGCAACAAGAACGGCCATAGCAATTCCGGTGTAAAGGTGATCGACTCCCCAGCCCATTGAAATAGCTTCTGCCGCTGAGTTTGCCTGAGTTGCTGCACCGATTCCAAATGAGGCTAAGAACGCGAAAATTGCAAATAGAATCGCTAATAATTTACCGACAAACGCACCGAGTCCGGGTCCCATAACCTCACGAACGCCCTTATCAAGTATATACATTGTGCCTCCGCGCCAGTCTCCGTGAGCGTCCTTCTGTCTGTAATGAACTGCAAGAGTAACTTCTGAAAATTTCGTGCACATACCAAAAATTGCAGAAATTAACATCCAAACCATTGCACCGGGGCCGCCTAAGTGTAAAGCTGTAGCAACTCCTGCGACGTTACCTGTTCCGACTGTAGCAGCCATCGCAGTAGCCATCGCCGCAAATGATGATATTGATTTATCCTCGCCGGATTTTTTCCTGAAGCTGAAGACTTCTGATAATGCCGAGAAAAAATAACGGAACTGAGGAAGACCAAGCAAAAGCGTCAAATAAACGCCCGTTCCAACGAGCAGTATTAAAACAGGAGCACCCCAGACAAAGCTGTTTATTATCCCGTTATAATACATAATTGTGTCCATTATGCCTTGCATGGAAAATTACACTCTCCTTTGTTGATTGCAATAAATGCAAAAATTTTCGTTATATTATACAATATCTGCAAAACTTTATGACTTGCACATATTTTACGAGATTATTCATTCATGGCCTGAAAGCTTTTGCGTGTTCGCGCTACCCCTTATAAACGGGTGGGTGGGTGGGCAGAACGAACGTATTCGCGCGATAAATTAACTGCATAGGATCTGAATCAAGTACGTTGACTATAAAAGCCTATCACACAACACAAGACAGAAACACTCATCCCAATATATAAAGGCTCTAACGGGAAATTAAATAACGCTCCCATAATTGCAATTAACGGCGATAATATAATCGAAGCTAGAATAAATCTGCGCGAAATTCTTTTCTTCAGCCATAATGCACAAGTCAACGGCATAAATACAACGCTCGCACGCAACGTCATCGAGAGAAAACCTAAATCATTTATTGCACTGGCCGTAAAATTATTTGCGATAAATGCCGCTATAATCAACGTGAAAATTATTATTGCACGCGAGAAAAACAATTTATGACTCTTCACAAATTTAAACGCTGTCAAGACATCTTCTACAAGAATCGCAGAAATTCCCAGCAATAAGCCCGAACTACCGCCAATAACCGTAACAAAAAGAGTCCCTATCATTAAGCCCCCGAAAAACGGCGAAATATGTCTAACGATAAAGGCCGGGAAAACTTGTATCGTACTCACAAGAACAGGGACATCAGGAATTTGCAAACCCATAGAAACGAGAGTCTTTAATTCGTCAAGAGTTATATAATTTGCTCTCATGTAAAGCCCGATAAATATTCCTGCAACACCAACCGGAGGAACTAAGGCCAAGCCCCATAAAAAACTATATTTCGCACTTCTCGAATCTCTTGCGCTAAGAATAAATTGCATGTACGTCTGAGTCGACAACAACCCCAGAATCAACGACACGCACGAGCCTAAATCTTTGTGAAATCCCCTAGCAGTGAGATTCAAATAATTTGCTGCAAAATCTGAATGATTAAAAATTTTATGTACTCTTCCTATATTAGAATCAAGCAAAAATTTTTCTGCTCCCGTAAAAATTCCTGTAACTCCGCCCGCATTCATTAAAGCAATCACAAAACAGGCCGCACACGTGATATAAATTAATGCAACCTTTATGAGTCCTCCGAAACCGAGTCCCCATGTCCCTCCGAAAATTATATATAAGCAAATTAATAAAGAACTCACGCAAGAAGCCTGAAATAAATTCAATGACGGGTAAAGAGTCATCATAAAGCCTATGCACGCCGTAACTTGTGCGAGAATGCTTATAAATGTTCCTGTAGTACACAAAATCGCGCCGGCCTTCTCGGTTAATTTTCCATATTCGCGCGAAATAATTTGAAATTGTGTAGTGCAGCCCGAATAACGTAATTTATCACAATAAAGCAACGCAATAGCAAGACAACCTAAAGCCGTTCCGACAGTAAACCAGCAAGCAGAAATCCCGAAATTAAATGCTAATTGAGCCGTCCCTAAAGTTGATTGCGAACCTATGAGAGTCCCGACTACCGCGCCCGTAGCTAAAAGAGTCGAAGATTTACCGCCCCCCGTGAGAAAATCTGCGTTGTCTCTGACTTTATAACCTGCGATTAAACCTGCTCCCGTTACGAGAATTACAACAATTAAGATTCCGAGTTCGACCAATTTTTTATGACACCTCCTGCAAGTAAATAATAACAAAAAATCCCGGCTCGTTAAAACCGGGACAGAAAAATTTTAGTTAATTATGACTGACTGATGAAACTATTTTGCGGGCGCATAATCCTTTGTGAGAACGACTCCGACCTGTTTTGCGTCCTCGTAGGGGTCAGAGAAATCTGTAAACATTTTTCTCTCTTCATTTACTGTAATTCCTGCGCAGATCATGTCAACTTTTCCGCTGTTGACTGCTGCGAACAATGAGTCGAACGGGTAAGCGATAATTACAAGCTCTTTGTCAAGAATCCCGGCGATTAATGCACACATTTCAATATCGATTCCGGTGTAACCGTCGCCGACTTTAATATCATAGGGGGGGAAGCCTGACTCAGTGCCGACGATTAATTTTCCGCCCTTAGCTCCGACGTGTAAATCAATATCTTCTGGCTTGGTTGACATCGGGTCTTCTTTGTACTTGAGCATGATTGCTTGAAGTTGTCCGCTGGCTTTAATCTGTGCAAGTGCTTTGTTGACCTGCTCGACTAATTCTTTATTGCCCTGCTTGAATCCTATTGCATATTGCTCAACTGTCAAAGCGTCCGGCAAAATTGTAAGATTCGAAGGGTCATTTTTCTTGAATTGCAGCGCGGGAGCCTCGTCCATGATTGCGCAGTCGATTTTTCCGACCTTCAACGCCTGAATAACGTCTGTTGCTTTCTCATAAGTGATAAGCTGCTTTGATGCTTTGTCGCCGAGCATTTTTTTTGCGATACCCTCTGCGATTGTGCCTCTCTGAGTTCCTATTTTGTAATTTACAAACTGGTCGGGCTTGGAAATATTGAGTCCTTCAGCAAAGCACACACCAGCACTTAACGCGAGCATCATAATAATTGCTAAAAACTTTTTCATTATGTTAGAACCTCCGTAATAAAATATTTATTTCTTAATTCAACGCGGAATATTATACACTAATTTTGCAAAATGTAAAATTTTTTCATGAATTTATTTTACGAGTAAACTTTTATAAATTTTATTAATGCGCGAAATAATTATTTATGAGAGGATTTAATATTAGAGTCGACGCAAGTAAAGTCATAAGTAAAACTTTTTATAACCGATGCCGTGTGCGTTAATAGCTGCATAAATATGTATGAGATAATTTGCAGAGCTGACACAAAAAATTTTTACTGCTATTAAAGTGTGCTGACTATAAATATTTTGCAAGTATTCAAGTGGGACTGCTATAATATTCACAGAAAAATTTTCACTCAATGTTTGACGAAAGACGAGAATTTTACAACTACATTTACAACTACAAAAAATTAATTTTTCTGCACTTATTGCAATGACTCACAGAGAAAAAATTTTTATTAATGCCTCAAATTTTGCGCTGATAATTTGCGATGACTCACGAGAAAATTTTACGCTGATATACTGCAAACACTTTAAATCTATACATGCAAAGTCAAAAGATTAAAACCTGCCGTCTGAGTGGCGTTGGCTGCTCCCGTTGGTCGTAGCATAAAACACGTCTGGCGCGAACATACAAAAATTTAATTCACATCAGCACACAAAATATTTACTGGTGAGTGAGCTTTCATAAGAGTTATAGAATTTGAAATATTCTTTGATGTGTTAATTGCTGCTTGGGTGATCTCGAAATTTTTATATTCCTTCATGAAGTCAAATGCACAGCACAAAGTCTCAAGGGTTACACACTCAATCACGAGTCTTATAGAAATTTTCAGCCCCGATAAATATTTAAGAATGCCGGTTAATTCGCCCTTGCTGCCTCCGATAAAAACGTGGGTCGGTGCAGGTAAATTTTTTATCACTTCAAGCGCTCGGCCTTCATGAACGCAAATATTATGAACATGAAATTTTTGTGCATTGCGGGAAATTAATTTTGCTGCCTGAGATTTACACTCTATTGCGTGAACTTCACTGTAAATAAATTTGTGAGCTGCTGTAACGCTTATACTTCCTGAACCTGCGCCGATGTCCCATAAAATCGAGTCTTGACTCAGCGCTAATTTGTCAAGAATTATAGATCTTATATTTTCGTTCGTTATGTGAATCCCTGACTCGCGCAAAAAGTTTTTATCACACAGCTTTAACGGCTCATAAATATTTTTGTTGCGTATAAGAATTATAGAAGGCTGCAAAAATTTTCGAGTCATGAAATCTTTCGGAGTGCCTGAATAAATTTTTTCTTCGCTGCTTCCGAGTCTCTCACCGATAAAAATATCAAGCTCTCTGAAATCTGCTAAATTCTTACATGCCCATTCAGGAGAAATATTTTCGTCGCAAAATAAAATAACGAGTCTTGAGCGTTCGATTATGTTCAAGAAAGTTGCTGATTTAAGTTTACGGCCATGACCTGATAAAATTTTCGCGTCCTGCCATGATTCGCACGCATGAGCGCATATTACTTGAAGTGAGCTTATACCGGGAATGACTCGAATATCGCTAAATTTTTTCTTCACGAGCGGTAAAAGGCTGTAAATTCCGGGATCTCCTGAGACGAGAATTAATTTATTTCCTGACTCTGACTCGATTATATTAAATATTTCACTAAAATTTTTGAGCGGGATAAACTTTTTATCTGCCGGGACTAAATATTTAAATCTTTCATGAGCAAATATAATATCAGACTCGTTTATGGCCTTCTTGACTGAGTTAATAATTTCTCCCGTACCTGCTCCGGCAATAGTAAGCATTTATAATAATCTCCCGTCATTGTCGATAAAATATGCAAAAATTTCTAGTTTATTATTCACTCGTTCAGCGCATTTTTTTGCGGTTACTGCTGCTAAATTCTGCCAGACGTTATTATAACCTGACTCACTGATTATATTTATTGCTTCATTGGTCGTGTTGCTGTGATAGACTCGTGAAATAATTTCGTGATTTGCCCCCGTTAAAGCTAATTGAGTGCAAAGAGCTTCGAGCCTCCCGTCAGAAATTTTATTATGAGTGTTGAATGAACCTGCTGCAACTTTTAATAATTTTCCGGGATGACCGCAGATTATTGCGCGCGAAAAATTTAATCTAGCTGACTCGTCGAGAACATGACCGATATAATTTCCTGATTGAATTATATTTCTGCCTGTAACACTAAAAATTTTGCGTAAAGCCTTCTCGCCTGTATTCGCAAAAGTTATGTAAATCTCGTCAAATCCAAGTGAACGAATCATATTAAGTTCAAGAGTGAGAGACTCCAATAATGCGCGTTCGTTCATGGGCTTAACGAGTCCGGTTGTGCCTAAAATCGAGAGTCCGCCGTAAATTCCGAGTCTTGGATTAAAAGTTTTCTGCGCAATTTTTTCACCGTCGGGGATTGCAATTGTAACATTAACGGATCTGCGCGGAATAATTTCACGTACTGCAAATTCTATCATTTTGCGCGGAACTGGATTAATTGCGGGTTCGCCGGGGGGAACTTTCAAGCCGGGGAGAGTTACGACTCCGACTCCTTCTCCTGCCGTAAAAATAAATCTGTTGAAGTCGTCAAGAATATCAACGCGGGCTAAAATTTTTATTCCGTCAGTAATGTCGCACTTGTCATCGCCTGAAAATTTTTGTACGCCGAAAAAATGTGCGTCGTGCCTGAAAGTGTTCAGCTTAAATTCGAGTCCGTCGAGATTATGAATTATTACGCTTTCAGAAACTTTTTGCGTTGACTCAAAGATTGCTGCGGCCTTTGCTGCACCTGCTGCACATGTTCCCGTTGTTATGCCGAATATAACAGGGCGTTGACTATTGCACAAGCGACGGAGCTTCCTCCCTTGCGTCCGTTTGCGATAATTCGGGGAACGTTCACTAAATCTGCGAGCATTTCTTTAGCTTCGATGACGTTCACAAAGCCGACCGGGACTCCGATTATAAGTGCGGGATATGCGAGTCCTTCGTTTATGAGTTCACACAATTTTATTAAGGCCGTCGGAGCATTGCCTATCGCGTAAATTGCACGGGGAAAATCTTTTACTGCGCGTTCTATATTGATTATTGAGCGTGAGAGATTCAATTTTTGCGCGCTTTCTTGAGTCTCAGGCTCGTTTACATGACAGATTATATTTATCCCAAATTTTTGCGTGAAAGTCTTGCTAATTCCGGCCTTTAACATATTTGTATCTGTAATTATGGGAGTGCCGGATAAAATTGCGTCATGAGCCTTTGAGATTACATTTTCGGAAAAATATAGAGTTTCGAGAAAGTCAAAATCTGCCGTTGCATGGATGACGCGTTTAATTACTGGTAAATTTTCACTTGAACCCGAATACTTGCCTGATATGAGAATCTCTATAATTCGCATACTTTCGCGTTCGATTTCGTCAGGATTGAGAATCATTTAAATTTTCATTACCTCCGTATAAATAATTTTTTATATGAGCCTTTACCCGTTCCAAGTCAGGACTCGTCAAGACAGGAATCAACGAGTTAATTTCTGTTATTGATTTGTCCCACCATTTAAATTTTAGCAGCAAATTAATTAATTCATCGTCAAAACGTTTACGAATTTCCCGCGCCGGATTGCCTATTACTACACTATAAGGAGCAACATCGCAGCCGACTACACTATTTGCGCCGATAATTGCACCGTCGCCGATATTGACTCCGGGAAGAATAACAGCATTTTGTCCGATCCAAACGTCATTATTTATGACCGTATCTCCCTTGAGCGGTAAATTTTTTAAATCAGGGGGACTCATGTGCCAGCCCTCTAACGTGTAAAATGGGAATGTCGTTATAGAATTTATTTGATGATTCGCGCCGTTCATTATAAATTCTACTCCTGAAGCAATCTGACAAAATTTACCGATTATTAATTTATCGCCGATAAAATCATATAAGTGCGTAACATGACTCTCAAAATCTGAGTCAGCAATATACGAAAATTCACCGACGATTATATTTTTATTTGTGATAGTAGGCTTGATATAAATTTCGTTATTGTAGCCGCTTATCGGGAAAACTTTATTAGGATCCGGCAGCAAAATTTAAATACTCCTTTCATTTGTGAATATAGCAATTATACTTGATTATTTGCAAAAATTTTTGCGGAGAATTTAAGAGCTTCATATATAATCTTGCTAGAAAGGTTGTGAAAAAATTTCATGATTGCAATTATAAATTATGGTGTAGGAAATTTATTTTCTCTTGCAAGCTCATTCAAGGCGATAGGTCAGGACGTTATTATCACGTCAAATCCTCAAGACTTGCACGACTCAGAACGTATAATTTTGCCGGGGGTTGGCGCGTTCGGTGATGCTGCGGAAAAATTATTTGACTCCGGACTTGCAGAGCCGTTAATAAATGAAGCTCATTCGGGAAAACCTTTACTCGGAATTTGTTTAGGTATGCAATTATTAGTTACAAAAAGTTATGAGTTCGGCGAGCATGACGGATTAAATTTGATTCCCGGCGAGATTCGTTCAATTGGTGAATTTATACCGGCAGGACTCAAGATTCCCCAAATCGGCTGGAACGCTTTAAACTTGCACAAAACCGGCGGAGTCTTTGCGAACACTCACGAGGGGCAGCACGTTTATTTTGTGCATTCATATTGTGCGGTGTGCGATGAAAAATTTATTACGGCGACTACAAATTACGGCGCAGATTTAACAGCAGCGATTCAATCAGGCAATATTTACGGAGTCCAATTTCATCCGGAAAAAAGCGGCTCGGTCGGACTTGATATTTTGCGTGCGTTCTGTGAGGTGCAATAAATGATAATTTTTCCTGCAATAGATTTGTACAAGGGCGAGGCAGTGAGGCTCTTGCGGGGCGATTATGAGAACATGACAATTTATGACTCTAATCCCTTAAACACTGCTAAAAAATTTCGTGATTCGGGTGCTGAATGGATTCATATAGTCGATTTAGAAGGAGCTAAAACGGGCGATACAAAAAATTTTGATGTCATTATAAATGTTCGCAAAGAGTCCGGCTTAAAATGTGAGGTAGGCGGAGGAATCAGAGATTTATTTACTATTGAACGTTATATAAATTCCGGCATTGATAGAATAATTTTAGGAACTTCAGCAGTTAATGACAAAAATTTACTAGTTCAGGCAATAAAAAATTTCGGTGCTGACAAAATCGCAGTTGGTGTTGATATTCGTGATGGTCTCGTAGCTGTCAAAGGATGGCAGGAAAAAACGAGTCTTGACGCATTTAATTTCTGTGCGGAACTTGATTCGCTCGGAGTAAAATTTATAATCTGCACTGACATATCACGAGACGGCGCAATGAAAGGCACTAACCGCAAATTATACGAGAATCTAAGCGCGAAATTTCACATGAATATAACAGCTTCAGGAGGAGTCAGCACCCTTGATGATGTTATCTCGCTCGCAAAAATGAATCTCTACGGAGCAATAATCGGCAAGGCTTACTACACCGGAGCAATAAATCTATCACAAGCAATCGAGGCGGCAGCAATAAAATGATTACAAAGCGAATAATCCCATGTCTTGACGTTAAAAACGGGCGAGTCGTGAAGGGCGTAAATTTTCAGGGCTTGAATGACGTTGATTCACCCGTTGAACTTGCAAAATTTTATAGCGATAACGGAGCTGACGAGCTAGTTTTTTATGATATTACGGCTTCATCAGACGGCAGAAAAATTTTTACTGATATTTTGCGTGAGACAGCTAGAAACGTTTTTATCCCGTTGACAGTAGGCGGAGGAATCTCAAGTGTTCAGGACTTCGAGCGGGTTTTATCGTGCGGAGCTGATAAAGTTAGTGTCAATACCGGCGCAATAAAGAATCCCGGTTTAATTCCTGAAGCTGCAAAATTGTATGGCTCTCAATGCGTTGTAATTTCTGCTGACGTTAAGAGAGTCGGCGGTCAATTTCATGTTTTCGCGCGGGGCGGCCGTGATGATACAGGACTTGAGGCTATAAGCTGGATAAAAAATTGTGTTGACAAAGGCGCGGGCGAGGTCGTATTAAATTCTATTGACACTGACGGCGTGAAAAAAGGTTTTGATCTCGAAATGCTTGCTGCTGTCTGTGAGTCTGTGAGCGTTCCTGTTATAGCTTCGGGCGGTGCAGGCTGTATTGAAGACTTTATTACACTTTTTAAGACTCTTCCGAAAGTTGATGCGGGTTTAGCTGCGTCAATATTTCATTTCGGCGAGGTTGCAATAAAAGATTTGAAATCTGCAATGTTCGCGGAAAATATTCCTGTTAGATTATAAAAAGGTGATAAATAAATGAACAGTATTCAATATTTGCTGGATTTGGCGATTATTTTATTTGCTGCAAAAATTTTTAGCGTAATCGGAAGGAAATTCGGCGTGCCTGAAGTCGTCGGGGAAATTTTAGCGGGGCTTGTAGTCGGTTCTGCTGTGTTGGGCGTTGTGAAGGAGTCTGACTTCCTAAATATTATGGCAGAATTAGGCGTTATTATGCTTATGTTCGAGGCCGGACTCAGCACTAATCTGCAGGAACTCAAGAAATCAGGTTTGAAAGCTATATTTATTGCCTGTGGTGGTGTAATTGTGCCGTTAATAATGGGTACGATTTTATTTATGTCGTTTTACGGTTTTGACGCGCCACGTTTCATGAAGGGATTATTTATCGGGACAATTATGTCGGCTACATCAGTGAGTATTACTGTTGCAGTATTAAAGGAGCTAGGCAAATTATCAGATACAGTCGGGACTACGATTGTAAGTGCAGCAATTATTGATGACGTTCTCGGAATAATTTTATTGACGATTGTAACGGGTTTAAGCGGTCATGGTGAGACTGAAACTGTGTCAAGTGTTCTATTAAAGGTTGCGGCCTTTTTTGCAGGTACGATTATAACGGGCTTCATAGTCTATAAATTTATGTCATGGCTTGATAATATTTATTCACACACAAGGCGTATTCCTATAATAAGTCTTTGTTATTGTTTTATTCTTGCTTATGTGTCGGAAACTTATTTTGGAATCGCTGACATTACCGGCGCATACGTTGCAGGAGTAATTTTATGCAATATAGCAGACAGTAATTATGTTGCACGCCGTATAGATATTAGCTCGTACATGATATTTGCTCCTATTTTCTTTGCTGGCATAGGCCTTAAGACGAGTTTTAGCAGTATGGACGCGCGTCTTCTGATGTTCAGTATTTGTTTTGTTATAATTGCGCTAATTTCGAAAGTTATCGGCTGCGGAGGTTGTGCGAGGCTTATGGGATTCAATTCCGGCGACTCTCTTAAAATCGGTACAGGCATGATGACTCGCGGAGAAGTAGCACTTATAACGGCTCAAAAGGGGTTGGCTATAGGATTGCTGACGGCTGATTATTTCACGGCTGTAATATTGATGATTCTTGTAAGCTCGATTGTAACGCCGATGATTCTCAAGAAAGAATATGTTTAACGCACTTGAATAGCTGTAAAAACTTTTGCTGAGACCAACGGGAGCAACCGATAAGGTTTTGACTTTGACTTTGCTGTTATAGCGTTAAAAGTGTTATGAAGTATAAATATTTATTGTGAGGTCATAAAATGTTGAATATAAACGAATTAAAATTTGACTCTGATGGATTAATCCCGGCTATCTTAATTGACGATGACTCCGGCGATGTTTTAATGCTTGCTTACATGAACCGTGAAAGCCTGCAAATATCGCTTGATAAAAAATTGGCGTGCTTCTGGAGTCGTTCGCGCAAAAAATTATGGCTCAAAGGCGAGACCAGCGGAAATTATCAGCACATACGAGAAATTAAGGCCGATTGCGACCGTGATACACTGTTAATTTACGTCAAACCCGACGGCCCTGCATGTCATTTAGGCAATAAATCGTGTTTTGTTGATGATTTAATGACTCGCGAGAATGAACAGCACGAAAAATTTACTATCTGCGGACTCATGGAATTAATTAAAGCTCGCAAGTCGCAAAAAGTTGAAGGCTCTTACACCTCGTATTTATTCGATAAGGGGCTTGACAAGATTCTAAAGAAAATCGGCGAGGAAAGCTCTGAAGTTATTATCGCTGCAAAGAACGACAAACGCGAGGCCATTTACGAAATTTCCGACTTGATTTATCACATGCTCGTATTAATGGCAGAAATGAATATAGAGATTCCAGAAATTATAAAGGAGTTAGCCTCACGCCACGTAATAGACAAGAAAGTCAAACAGGAGACTATGAGATCATGATTAAATGCGATTTTCACGTGCATACATGTTTTTGCGACGGAAAGGACAAGCCCGAAGATATAGTTTTGCGCGCAATTTCTCTCGGCATGAACAAAATCGGTTTCTCCGGGCATTCTTACACGCCGTTTGACGAGGAACCCTGCATGAGTCCCGACTCTACAGAAAAATATAAACGCGAAATTAACAGGCTCAAGCACGAATATAAATCCAAAATCGAAATTTTTTGCGGAATCGAACAGGAATATTATTCAGATATGCCCGTGAATGATTATGATTTCGTGATAGGCTCGGTGCATTATATAAATATCGGCGGGAAATTTCATCACGTCGACAGCACACCGGAAAAGTTAAATATTTTGATTCATGAATTGGGCGATGACGTTTACTCATTGGCAGAAAAATATTTTTCTCTCGTTGCTGATGTCGTGAACAAGACTCACGCAAATATAATCGGACACTTTGATTTACTCACGAAATTTAACGAGCTTCACAAAATTTTTGACGAGAATAACGCGCGTTATGAGAATGCAGCCTTTAACGCAGTAGACTCGCTGATGAAATATAATATCCCGTTCGAGATTAACACCGGCGCAATTTCACGAGGTTACAGGACGACCCCATATCCAAGCAGAAAAATTTTAGAGTATATCGCGAAAAAGGGCGGAAAAGTAATTTTATCGAGCGACTCTCACAGCAAAGAGACTATATTATTCAAGTTCGATGAGTGCGAAAAACTTGCAAAATCTTTAGGGCTTGAGGTCGTGAGTCTGTGATTTATTTTATCGGTGCAGGGCCGGGAGCGGTTGATTTAATAACGGTCAGGGGAGCGGAAATTTTATCACGTTCAGGAATGATAATTTTTGCGGGGTCTCTCGTGAATCCTGAATTAGTGCGTAAATATGCGCGTGAAGATTGTGAAATTTATGATAGCGCTTTCATGACTCTTGATGAAATTATCGAAAAATTAATTGACGGCCATAATAGGGGCTTGATTGTCTCTCGTTTGCATTCGGGCGATCCTGCTTTATTCGGTGCAATAAATGAACAAATAAATATTTTGCGCAAAAAAAATATAAATTTTGAGATTGTACCGGGTGTAAGCTCTCTTTTTGCTGCGTCTGCAAGTTTGGAGACAGAATTTACGATTCCGGAAGTCAGCCAGACCCTTATAATTTCACGCAAAGAAGGCCGGACCCCTGTTCCCGATAATAAATCGCTTGCGTTTTTCTTATCAGCTGGAATGCTTGAGAGTGTATGTCATGATTTAATTGCAAAAGGTTATGACTCGTCGACTCCGGCGGCAATAGTTTATAAAGCGTCTTGGCCGGAAGAAAAAATTATCACAGGAAATTTATTAACTCTTCCAGAACTCGCGAAAGACTCCGGAATAAGTAAAAGCGCATTGATTCTCGTCGGGGATTTCCTGAAAGAGTCAATCACTAAATCAAAGCTCTACGACAAAAATTTTTCACATGAATATAGAAATAGCAGCCTTCACGAATAACGGCGTAAATTTAGCTTTAAGACTCGCAGAAAAATTTGATTCGCGCGTGTTTGTGCCTGAAAGATTCATGAGTCTTGACCCGCGATTAAATTTAATTGACTCGCCTTTGACTAACTGGGCAGGAAAATATTTTAATAATTCTCATGCGTTGATATTTATTTCTGCTGTCGGAATAGCAGTCCGGGCAATTTCGAGTCATATCACGAGCAAGACTCAAGATCCCGCAGTTATTGTAATTGACGAGTCCGGAAAATTTGTAATTCCCATTTTGTCAGGTCATATCGGCGGAGCAAATAATCTCGCGCGAAAAATTGCTGCGTTCTTGAATGCTGTTCCCGTGATAACAACTGCAACGGACATAAATAATATTCCCGCCGTCGATGAATGGGCAGTAAATAATAATTGCGTGATCGAGAATCCCAGCGCGATAAAAAAAATTTCCGGTGCTTTGCTTGAAGGTCATTCTATCGGTGTTGCAGTAAGTGATTTAGCGCAAATTACCCCGTTCCCCGTTACGCTTTTTTTGCGGCCAAGAGATTTAATACTCGGTGCAGGCTGTAATAAAAGCGTTGACCCTTCAGAATTTGAGTCGGCAGTAAAAAAATTTCTTGATGATTCAGGAGTCTCAATTTTGAGTCTGAAAGCTCTTGCATCGATTGACATTAAAGCTAATGAGCCCGCGTTAAAAATTTTTGCTGAGACACATAATATCCCTTTTTTGACATTTACGGCGCATGAGTTGCAGAATTTGCCGGGAAGTTTCACGAGTTCACAAAGAGTCTTACAAATTACCGGAGTTGATAATATTTGCGAACGTGCTTGTGTAATGGCCGGAGGTGTGCTAATCCGCAATAAATTTGTTTATAATGGCTGCATAACTTTAGCACTTGCAAGAAATAGCGCGAGATAAAATTAATCTTTCCAGCACACATAAAAAATCTCCCGAAGTTGTTAGCTCCGGGAGAAAAATTTTAATCTTCTGCTTTAGTGTTCTGTCAAGTTATTACTCTTTTATGAACGTTTCTTGAGAAGGAATAACGCTGCTAATGCTAATGCGCCGAAACCTGCATCACAACCGCCGCTGCCGCCTCCGGTGTATTCTGTTTCGTCTGCGGAAGTGCCTGTACCTGCTACATCAAATGAAGCCGTAGACTCTTCAGATGTTTGGCCGTTAGCATCAATGTATGCCATCGTAAATGTATAGTCTCCCTCAGGGATATAGGCAGGATCTACATCAAGTTCATTGTTAGTTGTGTCAAGGCTGAAGGCTTTTGACAAATCTGATACTGCTGCTACAGTAACTCTGCCGTTTGTATATAATGTGATTGTGGCATATTTCAAACCAGTTGCGGAATACATATAAACAACCCAAGCCTGTGCACCTGATACTGTCGGTAACTGTATTGATGCTGCCTCGCCAGTTTCAAGTAACGCTGCTGCTGCTGCATTTTCAGTTGAAGTCGTGTCAATTGACGGAGCTGCAGGCTTGTCATCTTCGGATGGTGTGGGAGGTGTTACGCTATCGCTAGTTACTGTTACAGGAATGCTTGCTGAAGCTACATCACCTGACGCGTCTGTTGCTGTGATAACTAAATCAAACGAAGTCGCTGCCATTGTAACAGGAGGATTGAATCTAATCGAAGCAGAAGTTACAGTGAACCACTCATAAGCAGGACTTGTTGTAATTGTTACGTCGCCTGAATTATTCTCTACTTTAACAGTTCCGCTTGCAGACTGGCCGGCTTTCATATTGTAGCTTGCAGGAGTTACTGTTATTGTGAAAACGTCTTCAGATTCAGATTCGCTGCTCTCTTCGTCTGCTGATACGATAGTGAAATAGAATGTTAAATCAGCTGATACTGACTGATCAGGGCTGCTCCATGCAATGACTTGGAATTCATGCTCTCCAATGTCTGCTGAGTCAGGTGTTGCATAAAGAGTGATTGATACTTCGTCTGACGTGTTGACTTTAAAGAAGTAGTCATCTGATGTAATGTCAGGGGAAATTTGCCAGTAAGCTGCTTTTGTATCGCCTGAAACAGATACTACATATGTAGCTGTCTCGTCGGCAGATAATGTTACTGTGATATCCGTTGAAGTTAATTCAAATGCTGTTGTGTCGCTGTCTTCTTCACTGCTTGATGAGCCGTACGTTACAGTCCATTTGAGGTATTCGGTCGCTGCGTCTGCATCAGAAGTTGTTGCAAGAGGAATGATAACTACGCCGGTTGTGCCCTCGGTCGGTGCAAGTTCAGCAGCCTCATTGTAGAATATTGTAGCTGAAGTACTGCCGAGATCATATGACAGCCAATAAGGAACGCTTATACCGCATGCAAATACATCAGTGTTGCTCTCATCATTTAATACATTGTAGGGAGTATAGTTTATTGTTGCATTGCTGACTGTAACTTTATAATCATATGAGACAGCTGAAATGTCAATTCCACTATCAGCAGATACCATTTCAGCAAATACTTCGCCGGATTCTACAGCTGTTCTTTCGTCTGCGGAAACATAGAATGAAATTTTGTGGTTAAATTCGTCTACGCTGGTAAGATATACAACAGATGAATCAATACTAACAGTCATATTAATTGTTATGTAGTAATCCTCTGAACCTGATGTTACTTCGGGGAATGTTCCGCTTACAATAATTGATGTATCGCCTGAAAGATAGGCATCAAAATTTGTCAGATCTGAATCTGCACTCCATGTAATACTAAGATCGTTCTTAATGCCATTTACAGTTTCGTCTTCTGCTTCTCCGCCGTTTTCGTCATAAACTGTTAAAGCGTCTGTAACGTCTGTTGATGCCGGCAGTGTGATTTCGCTGTAAAAACTGTAATTGCTTAAGCCAGCTCCTGTAGTGGTTCCGTCTGCAATCTCAGCAAATGTCCCAGTAGCTTCAATAGTGAAACCTGATGAGAAATCGCTGCTGACAGTATAGGTTTTCGCAAAACCTGTCGATACAGCAAACAACGCAATTACAAGCGATAACAAAAACGCACGCAAATATTTACTCAAAATAAAAATCCTCCTTCATAAATAAACCTGTCCGCATGACACGCAAAAATTTTTCACACGAACAAATCATCAAAACCGTCCGCTTGATCTCACGGACAAAATCTAAGTCTCTACCCGTTATCCTTCCCTATGCAGTCTGTCCCTTCCCTTGATTGCAGACCGCCGCGCATAAAACTTTTTATAACAGAACACCTCCAGAAAATTTTTGACCGTCCTTACAGCGTATCAGAAAGATACAGCAGAAGATTTGAAGATTTAGAACAGTCTTTAATATTATCGTACGCTGTAGTCTTTGGCATTATACACGTAAAATGACGTAAATTGCAATAGTTATTTTTCGCGTTTAACATTTTTTGCAACGGTCTTGACCTGTGAAAGCGAGACACCGAGATTTTCTGCAATATCCTTCAGAGTCAGGTCTGTTGTGTTGAGAAAAACTTCTATAGCCTTCGTGATCCCTTCTTTAAAGCCGCGTTCTTCAGCACGTTTTATATCTGCTTCAATTTCCTCTCTAAAATATATTATCTCCCTAAAGTTTTAGCTACGGCTTCGACTTCTGCGAGTGAGACACCGAGATTTTCTGCAATAGCTTTGAAGGTCAAGTCTGTTGTAGTGAGAAATGCTTTTATAGCTCTCGTGATGGTTTCTCGAATGCCGATTTCTTTGCCTTCTTGAATGCCCTTTTCCTTCGCGCGTTTTTTGTCGGCTGCGATTTCGTCTCTAAAATAGTCCTTTATGAATCGGAGCATTTTTTTGTCTACTGGTCTAGTGTGTTCGTTCATGTTTCCGTCTCCTTTCATTAACTTTAACGGTGCTTCTTCCCTAGTATCGCGCATAGTTTCTGCGATTTCGGGAATTAATATTTTGTCGAGATCAGCGCATTTCATGTCGTGAGCTAACTTCCAAGCCGGGCTGCCGTCGTCTTTCGCCGAACAGTTGAGATAAATAAATGTCTGACCATCATTAAATTTTGCGTGATTGACTTCTTTTATAGTGTGCTGGATCGTATAAACGAGTTCGCCATACCCAAGAACGTCAGTCTCTGTTATGAAAATTATATAACATTCCGGAGTCTCCTCGAAATCTCCGCCCTTTTTCGCTGTGTGAACGTCGATAAAAGCTCCGTGAAGTCTTGCGCGTTTGGGTTTTGCTCCTCTTGGGTCTCGCTGAACTTCGAGATTATATAAGCGTCCTTCAGTGTCAACCGCTAAAATGTCAAGCACAATAGAACGTCCTAAATCTGCAATTTTTTTTCTGCGCGTGAACTTCATTTACTGTAAGATTCAGACTCGGCAGAAGGTGATTTATCATCGCTTGAACGCATTTAATGTTATTATCGAGCGCATAACTCATAAAAGCGTCGTTCATGAGCGTTAAATCTTCGAGAAAAATTTTTATTGTTTCAGCGTCTAATTTTATTCTCGTCATTATTTCATCTCTCGTGAAAAAATTTTTTGTGAATAAATTATATCAAGCGCGTAAAAAATTGTGCGTTAATGAAAAAATTTTCTTTGCGGTTAATTGCGATTGTGTGAATGAGATAACATTTTTGTAGTTGTAAATGTAGTTGTAAAAAACTTTTCTTCGTTCATGTAAAATTATTTTGTGAGTCAACGAGAAAATTATATCATAAAACTTTTTGCATAAACGCGACTCCAGAGTCAAAACCGGGTGGGCGGGTGGGACTAACCAATTTGAACGCGACTCTTAATTTGCATTGTTACGGGAATATGAGCAATAAACTTTTGCATAAATGCGACTCCAGATTCAAAACCGGGTGGGTGGGACTAACCAATTTGAACGCGACTCTTAATTATTTGCATTGTTACGGGAATATGAGCAATAAACTTTTCTATAAATGCTACTCCAGAGTCAATAAATTATATTCAACGGTATATCCCCCCTGCTATTTTAGCGCGTATAATAATTCTTGAAGGAGTGAGTCAATATAATCAATGCAATAATCGCAGAATTTAACCCGTTGCATAAAGGCCATGAATCAATAATAAATTTCATGAAGGAACGCGGCGCAGTAGTTGTTATTCTCTCGTCAAATTTCACGCAGAGAGGCAGCCCAGCAATTATTGACAAGTTCAAACGCTCGGAAATTGCGATAAAGGCCGGTGCTGATTTAGTGATTGAGCTTCCGTTCTTGTTTGCGTGTTCGGCTGGTCAGGATTTTGCGCGCGGGGGAATCGATTTAATTGCGAAAACCGGACTCGCTGACTCAATTACATTTGGAATGGAAGATATAAATTTTCCCGTTGAGTCTCTCGTGTCAGAAATTATAAATCACCCTCAAGAATATAGCGCACTCCTAAAAAATGAGCTTGCAAAGGGAGCATCGTTCAGCAAAGCAAATTCTATCGCGCTCGAAAAAATTTTCCCCGGCAGTCATGAATTTATTTCGCGTCCAAATAATTTATTGGCTCTCTCATATATCATGAACATCAAGAAAAATAATTATCCCCTGCAAATAATAAAGTTCGAGCGCACTGGCAGTTACTCAAGCAAAATAATTCGTGAAGATTTACGCAAAAATTTTGACATGATTCCGGAATTTGCGCAAAAAATTTTGGAGTCATGTAATTTATGTGATGAGTCAAAATTATGGCCGTTGCTGCAGAATATTTTTATCAGGAGTCAGCCGCAAGACTTGAGAAAAATTTACGCCATTGACGAAGGAATCGAGAATCTATTTTTGCGGAACTGGTACAAAGCAAAGAGCCTTGATGACTTTATCGGCCGGTGCGTCTGTGCAAGATATACGCGTTCACACATAAGAAGGCGGTTAATTTATATTTTGCTGAACCTCGATAAATGGCGTGTAACCGGTGCTTTACGAGTCGGAGTCCCATATGCTAGAGTGCTCGCTTTTAACTCGATCGGGCGTGAAATTTTGCATGAACGTAAAAAATTTTCGCGCATAAAAATTATAACCAGACTCAAAGATTCTGAATCTCTAACGGGCAAATTTTTCGCGCTGACTGAACATAAAGCCTCACAATTATATAATTTGTTAAATAATTCTGATATGCTGCTATCACATAGAGTGCTACAATTTAAATAATTTTTTCGGAGGGATTAAATTTATTCATGAACAAAAAATTTTGTGTAATTATATTCTTTGCTGTAATACTTGCCTGCGCCTGTTATGGATTGATTCCGAGATTCAGACTCGAACGGGCAAATAATGATGTCGCCATTCTCGCAGATTATCGGGAGATTACGGCATTAGCAAAAAATTCCGGCCTTGACACTGACGAGGCAATAAAAATTTTAGTTGACAACGGTTTGACAGGCTTAATGGTCAGTGAGTTAACCGGCGATAACATTGATCACGGACTAGGCCACGCAGAATTTAAGACAGCACGCGACCCAATAAACGGCACAGAAGGCACAATAATTTCAATAATGCCCGACAGCCCGTATAAAAATTTGTTAAATGAATGGCTTAGAGTCAGATTTGCAATTTCCGACGATAAAACCGGACCGGTAAAGATTCCAATGTCATTTAACGTGTTCAAGACTTCGGGAATAATTCCTGACATTGACGGACTCGAAGCAGCAAAACGCAATAATCTTCCTATTTACTACAGACCTGCACCATCACCGGGGCACTTGGCCGACCGAGCTGCTTTAATGCTGAAAAAAGTTAATGAGCTTTACAAACTGTCAGCTTTCACACCTGCGGGAGAAATTGTTTCCGGTTATCCTGATGTCAGCGTACTTGCTAATGTTGCGCACGAATTAAATTTGCCGGTTGGACTCGTTGAATTTTCGCGCCAAGTTGGTGAACCTGCAATGAATAATTTATCGTCGCCGTTATTAATCCCGTTACACAGCGTTACAAATGAGGAAATGACGACCCGTAAAATTTCAAGAACTGCATTGCGTGAAAGACTCTTGCGGGCTGCTGTTGAGCGTTCAGTTAGATTTTTGCTGCTGAGGACTGCTCCGCCGAACTCGTCAGAATTTATATTTGAAGATTTCGCGAAAGAAGTAAAATCACTTGCTGACGGACTCAAATCTCACGGGTTTAAACTTGCTTGGCCTGATGCGGTTTTTGCGCGCGAGAAGCTGGACACGAATATTTTTGCGGCATTTGCTTTGTCAGGCGTATTATTTTTTGCGGCGTACTCATATTTTACGAGAATGGGATTATCACGCACGAATAAAAATTTTGCAGTGTTCACAATTTTAGGGATTCTGACTGCACTAGCGATATATAAATTTTCAGGCATTGCACGTATTGCCGGAGCCTTTGCCGCGCCGTTAATTGCTGTTGAAGCGTCATTAATTGCAATGGACTCTAACCGCGATAAAAATTTAATTCCCTCGTTCTTGTTTGCGATAATAAGCGGTCTTGCTCTTGCGTCGTTCTTCAGTGTTACGAGTTATATGCTGAGATTGCAAACTTTTTCGGGAGTAAAGCTGACTCTAATTCTGCCTCCTGTACTTGTTTTGCTGCATGACTTGAAGAGGCGCATACATCCTGAGTCATTGATAGAATTTCTCTCAAGGCCGCCGCTATGGGGTGAGCTGGTGTTAATAGGCGTTCTGCTGGCTGCTGTTGGTTTAATGATATTCAGGAGCGGGAACGTTGCATTTATTCCGGGATTTGAAGCACGAATACGCGAGACATTAGAAAGAGTCTTAATCGCAAGGCCAAGAACGCGTGAAGTTTTTGTCGGTTATCCGTCGTTATTGCTGTTAAATTTTCTAGTGAGCAAAAAATTATTTGCACATTACCGCGAAATTTTGAGAATCGGCGTTGTATTAGGCTTCTCGACTGTAATAAATAGTTTCTGCCACTTTCACACGCCTTTGACGCTGATATTACTGCGGGAATTTAACGGACTCTGGACGGGCTTAATTGTCGGTCTTGCTGTTGTCCTGCTGGTAAAATTTGTGCTGATTCCGTTGTTGAAAATTTTGCGGCCTCTTATATCATGAGAAAATATAAAGCTGCTCTATTAGGCTATTACGGATTTAATAATCTCGGTGATGAATTATTACTGCAGGCGAGTATAAATATTTTGCTTGAGGCTGGAGTCACGCGCGAAAAAATTATAGTTCTCTCAAATAATCCCGATGAGACAACAAAAAATTTCGGTGTTGACTCGATTAACCGCTGGCAATATCGCGAAGTCTGGCGGGTGCTGAGAAATTCCGAAAGTCTAATACTCGGCGGAGGTGGACTCTTTCAGGACTCAACAAGTATAAAATCTTGCGTATGGTATTGGCTTATTATGAGGCTCGCGAAAATGGCCGGAACGAAAATTTTTGCGCTTGGTCAGTCAATCGGGCCGCTTGAGAGTCGAACGGGTCAATTTTTTGCGGGAAATGCTTTAAGGCTGTGCAGGCTGGTTCACGTCAGGGACAATAACTCGCAGAAACTCGCAGAAAAATTTAATTGCGTGAATATAATTAGAGGCTCTGACATTGCATTGAGTCTCAAACCGGGAAATTTTACGCGCGAAAATAATAAATTGCTCATAAATTTGCGTCCATGCAGGAATCTTGACTCGTTCGTGAAAATAATTTTGCCTCACATAAATAATTATAAATCCGCGAAAATCGGTGTTGCCCTTGCTCCTGAAGACGAGAGCGCACTAAAAAATTTGCCGCTTACAGATATTATAAGAGTCAAAAATTTTCATGAGGCGTGCGAAATTTGGAGTGATTCAGAGTCAGCTATTGGAATGCGCTTACATTTCGGTGTGTTGTCGAGAATCTTTGCGACTCCTTTAGCGTTAATGCCTTATGACGTGAAAGTCAGCGAGTTTGCAAAAGAGTCCGGCGTTCCCTGCATAATTGACTCGTGGGTAGAGCCAGTAAAACCGCGCGAAATTAATTTATTATATTATGATAAAATTTGCACATGGATAAACGCAGAACTAATGAAATCGGAATAAGATATGTCGAGAGCCTCACGCTTTACGAGGAATTTGCGACAAGAATCAGGAATTTAATTCAGGATTTAGTCGAGCTTGAGGGAGTCGAATTTTACGCGATAGAAGGCTGGGCAAAACCTCCGGCGGAATTGTTGCGCGCACTTTCTGCACTTGAGGAAAACGAATTAAACGCTATTGACCTCGTTACAGTTAGAGTCTTGCTGCGATTCCCTGAGGACGTGCTGAAAATTGAGTCGGTCGTAAAATCTGAATTTGATATTGATTCGACTCGTTCTGTACCATCCAGCGGGCTTGAAGATCCGTTCAGATTTGGTTATCCGGCAGTTGTGTACATTTTATCGCTGTCAGAATCAAGAGCTAATTTGCGTGAATGGGCGAAATATAAAAATTTGAGCTTCAGACTCGAACTTCCTACAATGTTACAAGAGGCATGGGCTACGATTTTCCCGCGAGTGAATCGCACTGTAGGGGCAATTTCCGAGAAAAAATTAACGCGCGAACTAGTTTTATTAGCGGGACTGCTTGAGACTGCCGACAAAGGCTTCTTAAATTTGCGCAACGAGATAAAGGACGAGGCCGTATTAATTCCGCCTTCAGAAAATCCCGGACGTTCAAAGCCTGAGTCAATCAATGCCGAAAAACTTTTTACAGACGAAGAATTATATAATTTGTTCAAGGAAGATGACTCAATTCTCGCGAAATGGAACGCAGCAGCACTTGAAGCAGGATTCCCGGAATTTACGCCGGACTCGAATTATCTGCGTGAGAGCTTTAATTATTTGTGCAATATTTTGCGCGCGTCGGGACTTGATACAATTTCTGACGTTAAAAAATTTCTCGCCGACATGGAAAGCGATAATAAAGGCTTGAGACAGTTGCAGACGATTCACGACACATTCAGGGAAAATACAAACTGGAAAATGGATCCGTTCTCGGCATTGTTCCTGCTGGTGTTAAATTTCAAGTGGGATAACCTCAAGGATAAAGACTTAGTGAAGCTCAACATTAAATCAGGCTCAGACAGAATTACAGGAGGAAAATAAATTTATCATGATGAGAAGTATAATTTTATGGGCGATAGTCTCATATTTAATAGGCTCATTTCCGACGGGCTATGTAGTAACGAAATTATTTCACAAGGACGAAAACGGAAAGCGCGACGGACTCGACATTCGTTCAATAGGATCCGGAGCAATCGGAGCAACAAACGTAGGGCGCGCGATGGGGCCTGTATGGTCATGGTTTACGGCGATAGTAGACATGTTAAAAGGTGCATTTGCGTTATTACTAGCTGCACATATTGCGCCGGCTGAGTCGCAAAATTTAATTGCGTCGATCGCTGCATTTGCTGTCGTAATAGGCCATAATTATCCGGTCTGGCTGAAATTTAAAGGCGGCAAGGGAGTAGCTACAACTTACGGGACATTATTTTTTATTTGGCCGTACAAGTCATTTGCTGTAGTGTTATTATGCGGGGCTATCTGGTATGCTGTGAGGTGGCTGACTCGATATGTATCACTTGCGTCAATGCTTTCACTTGCTGCGATGCCGTTAGGTTTTGCTATGTTAGGAGCGCCGAAAGAGTTTATTATTTTGTCTGCTGTACTTGCTGCTTTGTGTGTGTTCAGGCATAGAACGAATATAGCAAGAATGATTCACGGCACAGAAGCGAAATTTACGCCTAAGTCCAAGAAATAAAGTCAAAAGCTAAAACATTATTCACATACACGCAATAATCAATAATGCAGCAATAAAGTTTTTCCCCGCCGCCTCACCCCACCCACCCACCCGTTCGGCGGCGGTATTTGTTATCATCGCTTTATTGACTCACTTAATGCAGCAAAAAACGCGTCAATCTCGTCAATAGTCGTAAAATATCCCGGAGAAACCCGTAATGCTCCCTGAGGAAAAGTATTCAAAGTCTTATGTGCTATCGGTGCGCAATGAAGTCCCGGCCGAGTCTCGAATCCTGCGCATGACAACTCATCAGCAAGAATACCGTTATCTATATCCTTCACGTTAAATGCGAAAACAGGAAGTCTATTATTCATGTCAGATTTTCCCGTCAATAAAACATCATTAAAAGTTTTGAGCCTCTCAAGAAAATATGCGCCGATTCCACGTTCTTTATTTGCGATATTATTTATTCCCGTCTCGTTAAGCCAATCTAATGCAGCATTCAAACCAGCTATACCGGGCAAATTCGGAGTCCCTGACTCAAATTTATCGGGCAAATCTTCAGGCTGAATCTCTAAATGCGAGTAACTCCCAGTCCCGCCAGTTATAATAGGTTCAACTCTTGACGCAAAATCAGGATTCCAAACTATCCCGCCCGTGCCTTGAGGTCCCATTAAACTTTTATGACCAGTGAAGCACAATGCAGCAAGATTTAATTTTTCAGCATCAATATCAATTAGTCCCGCCGTCTGTGCAGAGTCAAGAACTAACGGCAAATTATTTTTCCTGCAAATTTCAGCCAACGAGCTAATATCCTGCAGCGTGCCTGATACATTGCTTGCGTGCGAAAATACCGCTAAATCATACACATTATCTGCTAATTTCGCGCTCAAATCGTCAGGACTCAGACTCCCAGTTGAATCAGCCTGCAAAATATCAAGTTTCACACCTTTTGACTCTAACGCGCGCAAAGGCCTCATTACTGCATTATGTTCCATTGAAGAAGTTAATACGCTCATTCCGGGTCTCAAGAATCCACGCAGAACGATATTTAATGACTCTGTAATGTTCGCCGTAAAAGTTATTAAAAGCGGGTTGCGATTATCATAACCGTTAAAGAGTTCAGCCAGCTTTATCCGGCAGTCTAATATTAAATTCATCGTCGACATATCACGAGCTGATGAAGTCCCGCGTGAAGAATTTGCACCGCCGTTGATTAAAAAATTTCGCATTGAGTCCGCGACTATTTCAGGTTTCGGCCAAGTCGTTGCAGCATTGTTTAAATATACAGCCATTTAGTAGCCCTCCCTTATCGCATAACGCACAAGAGCAGCCATACTCGTGCAGCCGGTTTTTTCCATGATGTGCCGCCTGTGAACGTCTACAGTGTTTTTGCTGATTGAGAGATCATAAGCTATTTCCTTCGTGTTCTTGCCGTCCGCTAAAAGTTTCAGGACTTCCCGCTCACGTTCCGACAATAAACGCGCTGAGTTTCTCTCGTCGGCCTTGAGCAAACGCAAATAATCTTCAACAACGACTGCAAGTGATGAACGCGCAATATAAAAATTTCCGCCTATAACTGTTATTATAGCCTCATGTAATTCACTAGAGCTGCATTCTTTCAAGATATAACCCTGTGCGCCGGCCCGCAGACTCTCGACTATTAATTCACGGCTGTTATACATTGAGAGAACTATAATTTTTGTGAGGGGCAATTTTGCGAGAATTTGTCTAGCAGCCTTAATCCCGTTAAGCTCCGGCATTGCTATATCCATTAGAATCAAATCCGGCCTTAATTTCTGCGCTTGTTCTATTGAGTCAAGACCGTTTTTAGCTTGGCCGATAAGTTCTATATCAGGATATTTGCGCATTAACTCTGTCAAACCTTCAATAAATAAATTATGATCGTCTGCTAATAATATTTTTGTCATGCAAGATTTCTCCATTCTTTAATTTCAGCGGGCAAGTCATTACAGCCATTAAACCTTTACCCGATTCAGAAATAATCTTAAAATTTCCTCCTAGTGCTAATAATCTTTCTTGAATGCTGAACAATCCAAAACCTTTATTATTACCCGCGAGTCCTGTGCCGTTATCTTCTATTGCAATCGTGATAATTTCGGGCTTGCGGTTGATTATGATATTCACGTACGAGGCTCCCGAATGCTTGACGATGTTGATTAATAATTCGCGTGCCATTCTGTATAAAATTACGCTTATAGAGTCATCCTCTCTAAATTCGTCGGTGCTGCCCTTGCTTATGACCTGCCAAAAAATTCCATGAGGCGCAAGAATATTTTTCGCGAGTTCATCAAGTGCGGGATTGAGTCCGGCTTCCTTCAAAACGGGCGGGCTTAACTCGAATATCAAGCTGCGATTTTCGGAGATAATATTTTCTGTGCCTGCGATTAAATTTTTTGTGAGCGATTTAATTTGCGTTATGTCATCGAGTGAGTCAATTTCCCGCAAAATTTTTAGCTGCGAGATTAAATCATAACCGACTTTATCATGCAAGTATGACGCTATTTCACGGCGGGTGTCTTCTTCTATTATTGTGAGCTGTGCTGCTAATTCGCGTAAATGCCTCTGACTTTTTCTCAATGCATTGTCTGAACGCTTTAATTTCGTTCTGTCAAGAAAAATTACTGCTGCCATATCAGGAGGTACAGGAAAAGCAATCGCCTCTAAGTAGCTTTTAACGTCAACACTTTCACCGATACAATGCATAGTTTTTTTCTGGGCGACTGAATCACGAATAATTTGCGACCACATAGACTCAGCGTTTGGCCAGACATCATTAAAATTTTTGCCGATTATTTTATCGCGCGGTAACTTCATGACTCTTTCATAAGCCGTGTTAACGTCAATGAATATAATATTTTCTGACTCGACTCTGTGTACTGCAATCGGATCAAAGACTCTATCAAATAATATCTTATACGAAAAATTAAGCATTCTCAATAAAATTTTTTCCCGTCTAATAGATTTTTGCGAATAAATCAATTATAATGCGTTCATTGCCTGTTTATTAGAAATCGGAAGTGAGATTTGTCTGGTGATGGGCCCGGGCTTCAAACCCGGTGAGAGGCGGTTTGAGCTGTCTCTGGTGGGTTCGATTCCCACACACTTCCGCCAATTATCGCAAAAAAATTTTCCCTGCCGAGTGATTGACTCATTCAACAGGGATTTATTTTTTCTCACTTCTCAAGCGTTAATTTGTAGCCGCCCTCGTCAAGTTCGCTGACATTGACCCGCCAACCTTTATTTTCTGCAAAACGAGTTACATTATTTCTTGATGTTGCTGTATCGACAAGAACTACAACGACTCCAGATTCGAGTCCTGAAATTGCTTTACGGGTCTCAAGTACAGGCTGCGGACAAGATAACCCTTTTGCATTAACTGTTATTACTTCACTCATAAAAATTTACCTCCTGTCAACAAATAAGAATCCGACGCAAAGACAGAAAATAAGCCCTATTACAGTTACATAAATTCCAGTCGGGCCGAGTCCTGCACCGCTTGAAGCCGACGAAAAATTATGTGCAATAGCCGCACCCGCAAGCATTCCGATTACAAATATTCCTGCATCCGAATCACCTTCACCGGCCATAATTAATTGTCTGCCCGGGCATCCTCCCGCAAGAGTAAAAGCTAATCCAGATAACACCATTCCGAGAAAATTCCATAATTCATTTGTGTGTGCTACAGGCTGTGACTCAAATCCCGGCTTGAACGTTCCGAGCGCATAATTTGCAGCAAATGCAACGACTGTAAACGCGATAATACCCTTCAATAAATAAGCGTCGCCCATCATGAGAAAATCTCTAATTGCTCCGACTGTGCAAAATCTGCTTCTTTGTGCGAGCCAGCCGACAATTAAACCTGCTGCAAGTGCCATTAATGCGGGTGCATGTTGTGAACCTGGGCCGCTGGTCGAGAAAAATATCGGGTTGTTTTCTCCAAATTTCGGCGCAAGGAACAAGAACGCAAGCAAAGAAACAGCTATCAACGGCATAATTAAACCTGCTGATTTGGGATTCGATTCAGCTGCTCCGAGACTAAATCCCTGCCACAAAAATAATATTCCGATTATTACACCTACGATTAAGCCTCCGACACCGTATAAAGCGTTCCAATCTCCGCCGGCGACTCTCAAATATGCGCGCCACGGACAGCCGAGAAATACAAGAGCTCCCAGCATGGCAAAGACTCCGAGTCCAAATCTCACAATAGGGGAAGAACCTCCGCGCGGTGAATATTCACGAAATAGCAATGAAGAAATGAAAGATCCGAGAATGAATCCGGGAATCTCAGGCCGAATATATTGCACGACTCCGGCTCTGTGAAAACCTAAAGCACCCGCAATATCACGAGTGAAACAAGCGACGCAAAATCCCATATTCCCGGGGTTGCCGAAATGAGCTAATGCTACAGCAATCAAGCCTATAAAACCGCCTGCGATCCATGGGCCCTGCCTTGACGTTAAAATTCTGTCCATAAAAATTTAAGCCTCCTATATAAAATTTTCACCTCCCCGCGCATATCACACAAGGAGAGAGTCTCACATAAATTAAAGCACTCCGCGCCGTGATTAAATTTTCGTCATGTCATAAAAATTTTCTCCTGATTTCAAGATATTCAAATTTCAAGTACATATATTTTATTACAAATTTCGTGATTAAGCTGTAACAAAAAATTTAGTCCGTAATAACGCATTTTGCACAAAAAATTTGCGTTGAATTTTCCTGCAAATCTTTTATCGCCCATTGTGCCGCATAAGTTATGAATGATAGTGCGCTTTTTCCGCGTTCAGTCAATGAATATTCGACTCTTGGGGGGATTTCGTTATATTGCTCTCTGTGAACGAGGCCGGAAGACTCAAGCTCGCGCAAAGATTGAGCAAGCATTAAATTTGTGATGTTACCGAGTCTGCGTTTAATTGCGCTGTAACGTTTGGGCGAGTCATCGCTTGAAAGTATGCAGATTATTGGCAGCTTCCATTTTCCGCCGAAAGTGTTTGCAAGGTGCTTTAACGGACATAAATAATTTTCTGTCATGTAAAAATTTCTCCGTTTCATGAAATATTTATAGATTATTATATGACATCAAGAATTTATCGCGATAAAAAAATTTTTTTCTTTGCGAGTCATTGCGAGTGCGTGAATGAAATTAATTTTTTGTAGTTGCAAATGTAGTTGTAAGAATTTATTTTTTGCGGGAAAAACTTTCGTGAATTGATGTGAATAATTATATCACTTTTCTTGCGTGTATGAATTATGAGACAAGCAAAATTTTCAGTACGCTTTTATGTACTATATATGCAAAAACTGCGTTCTTGTTTTGTGTGTATCGAGATTCTAAAATTTGAACTATAAATTTTCAAGGAGGCTGATTTATTCATGAAAGAAGTATTACAATTTCTCCAGAAGTCAAAAGTATTCTTCCTCGCAACATCAGAAAATAACGTCCCTCATGTCCGTCCTATGGGCTTTATTATGGAATGCGGCGGAAAATTAGCATTCATGACCGATAACAATATGTCATTATGCAAACAATTAGCAGCTAATCCGAAAATCGAAATTTCTGCCGTTGACGAAAATATGAACACGCTTAGAATTTCAGGCACCGTAAAATTTGCGACAACACCGGAGACTCAGCAAAAAGTTCTTGAGGTCATGCCCGCACTCGCAAAAAGTTATTCAGTAGGCGACGGAAAACTCGAAGTATTTTATCTCGATGAAGGCTGCGCAGTTTGTTCATCAATGAGCGGCGAAAAAAAGGAACTTCCATTATAATATAATATATTCGTAGTTATATTTCTCAGGAGGGTAAAATTATCATGCAAATCAAAGCTATACAATTTTCTAATAACGGCTTCATGACGCAGGCTTTTGCTTTCGGCGGAGAAAACAAGAACGACGGCAGCCCCGATGTAAAATATTCTTCGAGTCTGCAAAATTATTTAATCGACACAGGCACAGAAATTATACTTGTCGATACAGGTATGCCCTACGGTTTTAAGGAGACTCCCGTTACAGAGAAAACCCAGATCGACACCGGCAAAAAAATTTGCGAGTACATCGACGCATTTAAAGCACTCGGTTATAAGCCCGAACAGGTAACGAAAATTTTAGTAACTCACAAGCACCCCGACCACACAGGCGAGTTAAAGTCCTTCCCGAACGCAAAAATCTATATCGGCCCCGAAGACGCAGACACACTCAAATTAACCGGCGATAATGTCATCAGATGTGAATACACTGACGGAGCTTACAAAAATTTCGAACACTGCCAGAAAATCGCAGACGGAATTTATTTCATCAAAGCACGCGGCCACACTAACGGCAACAGCATTATTATTGTCGAGAATGACGGCAAATTTTACTTGATTCACGGCGACGTAACTTACACTGACGCAGCATTGAAGGCAAATAAATTATCCGTAGTCTTTGAGGATCTAGCAGCAGCACGCGACACACTTAACCGAGTCCGCGAATTTATCAGGAATAATCCGACAGTCTATTTATCGACTCATACGCCTGAAGCAATCGAGAATCTTGAGAAAAATTTAATTATGAAGCTGGACTAAAATATGGAATTTGAGAAAGTTTTAACTCACAGGGTATCGACGCGCAAATATAATGACAAAATGCCCAGTGATGAAGCAATTCAAAAAATTATTGACGCAGCTTTATTAGCTCCGATCGTGCATTGGCATAAATTACATTTGTCAGTCGTTACTAATCCTGAAGCTATGAAACTTGCAGACGACGCAGCAGCAGAAATTTTCGCAGCACCTGACGCACCCGTGAAAATGCCTCGTCCCTATATGTATGGCGCACCGGTTTGGATAATTCTTTCAGGCAAAATTTACGACGAGAAAGAGAATCCCCAAGCGCATTTAATGAACGTAAATTTATTCTGGAACGTAGGCTCAATCATTGAAAATATGGAGTTACAAGCTACAGATTTAGGACTCGCGAGCTGCGGAATTAATACAACAGTTGTAGCTATGAGGAATCGTCCCGACGTGAGAAAAGCTCTTGACATTCCCGATGGTTATGATGCTCTTGCGTCTGTGATTGTAGGTTATTCTGACTCGCCTCTGCCTGAACGCAAAGTAAAGCCGGAATTTATACCCGTTTCATATGTCAAGTAAAATGGATTTCAGAAGCAAACATTATGAAGTCTTCAACATCTTTGACAAAGAATGGGGACTCGCGACTGCCGGAACTCTTGAAGATTTTGACGGCTGTACAATCGGCTGGGGGTCAATGGGTGAAATTTGGGGACTTCCGAATCAATCGCGCCCGATAATTACAATTTATGTAAACCCTTTGCGTTATACGGCTGATTATTTGTTGAAGCACGAAAATTTTTCGGTCTCATTCTTTGACATCAAGTACAGGAAAGATTTAGCGGTTCTAGGCTCTAAATCAGGCAGGGACGGCAATAAATTTGCGCTGACTTCATTAACTCCGAGAGAACACGAACGCACAATAATTTTTGACGTAATTGACAAGAGGTGAAAATTTCATGACGCTGCATTTAGTTTATTTCAGTCCGAGCGGTTCAACAGAAAAAATTGTGAAGGAAATTGCGTCAGAGTTTAAAAATTTGCCCGTTGAGACTCATAATTTGCTA